>SFRS01000029.1 GCA_004562175.1 bacterium
CTCCGGTTTTTCCAGCAGGTAGGAATCCAGAATCAAAGCACCATCCTCAGCAAAATAGTATTTGAAAATCTTATATTGTGCGTTGATCTTGTTAATGGCCTTAATCAAAGCCTCTTCGTTGCCCTCCTTTAAGGCTTGGTTAGCAACCCGCACGCGAATCATGGTATAAATGCTGCTGTCAGTGATTACCAGAGTGGGCAGCTGTTGACCTTCCACCTCGATGCTGGAGCGGAACACCACCGTATTCAGCGCATCCTCCGGCACCTCCTGTACTTGAAAGCAGTTAATATTCTTCTCCTGCAAATATTCTTGGAAAAGCTGTGCCTTTTTGTTCATCATGTGGATTCATCCTTTCTCTATTTAAATTATCTTAAAATTGACCGCTAACGATGAAATGCAGTCTGGTCTTGCTAACCTTTTCCGCAGAGAATTCACGCTGCAAGGGAATGCCCAAGGTCAAGGAAGCGGAGCAATATTGGTTGATGGTGCTGCGAATGCCAAGACCCACACTGGACAGAATATGATGCTGATCATCACTTTGACCATTGCCATACACGTGACCATAATCGAAGAAGGTGAAGGCATTGGTATTGCGATTGATCACCGGCACTGCATATTCAGCACTAAAGGTGAAGCCGCTGTCGCCGCCCAAATAGTTTTCCTTGTAGCCACGCACGCTGTACATACCGCCCATATAGAATTGACGGGAGCTAACCATGCCGTCGCTACCGCTCCATTGAGCATCCGCACGCAGATTCCACATCTGGCCTGCCTGATACAGCTTTTGGTACATGCCGTTGAATTTGTAGAAGCCAAAGTTTTGGCTGCTATTGGGGAACATATATGGTGTACTCTCACTATAGCCACGCACATAGCTGTGCTTTTGGTAGAAGACATGGCTGGCACCATAGTTGGTCATGGCAAAGCCCAAGGTGAAATCCTGCACGGAGTCATCCACCATACTACGTCTTTCCCCTAACATCCAATCGGTTGTAGAATTTTGGCGATTGTAATCCAAGCTCAGCTCGGTGCGCGTAGTTTCATTCACCAGCAGGGGTTGTACAAAGCCAATGGCATAGGAGCTGGCGTGGCCCTTGATCATGTCTTCATAATCGCCCTTGACTACTTTAGTGGAGTTAGCACTGTACAGCAAATTCATCTTGGTGCCACTGCGACCCAAGCTGCGGCTGTACATGGCGTTAGCAGCCTTAGTACCCTCGCTGAAAACAGAGCCCAAGCTCAAGGTATCGCAATTGCCGGACAGGCTCTTAGTATTGAAGAATAAGCCAGTGCGGTACTCACCACTGCTTTCGCTGCCGGCGTTATCCTCAAAAATAGTCCAGTTGTCACGCTTGGGCTCATAGGCCGTAATTTCATAATCGGTGGTACCGGGCTTCTCGCCTGCCTTCATCATGATGCGCAGTTGGGTGGAGTTGGTGGCGTTGAAGAGCAGCAGATCCTTATTCAGCTGCTTCACGTTGGCAATCTCATCCTTGGCCAAATGCAGGCGATTGGTAATATATTTCGTTTTGGTGTATTTATTGCCGCTGACGAAGGTATTGCCCGTTCTGCCCTCCACCAAAAGCAGCTTCACAGTGCCATTTTCAATGGTTTGGGGAGGCAAAAAAGCGCGGCAAGTTACATAACCCTTGTCGTTATACAAAGCATTGATTTTTTCTACGATGGCATAAATATCGCTGAGCTGCACCTGCTTTCCCTCGTAGGGCTTGACGATGGCATCCAGCTCCGCGTCCGTCAAAACAGAGGAAGCATCCGTAACGATTTTTTTCAGCTCAAAGGTAATAGCCTCCCCTTGGGCTGCCTGCTTGGAGCTTTCTGCTTCCACCTTATTTTTCGCTGCAGCTCTGTCCTCAGCGATTTGGCGGTTGACGCGCTCACGCTCTAAATAATTGCGCATGCGGTTCATTTGAATGCCTGCGTCACCCTTAATAGGATCGGGTACGTTAGGATCAGGAGCAGCAAAAACTGCGCTGCTGGCCATGAGGCATGCTAAAGTTACTAAAGAAGCTATGTGTTTTTTATGCATTTTCATAGGGCACCTCTCAAGCAAAGAATGGGAATATCAAGCTGACCCTTGTTCAGTTCTCCAATACTCCACTTTTTATTATATAACCATTTTTGTCAAGATACAATCAATTTAATTTAATAATTAGCATTTTATCTTAGTAGTCATCACAGAGCTAGTCACACTGCTCCACTGTATATGCTATTCCTTAATTTTAGCAAGACTTTATTCATAAAAGTGTCACACAAAAACATAAGACCGGCGATTACTCGCCGGCCTCACGCCTTGTGGGGTGCACAATATTCTATTAAACGTGCTGACAGAAAAGCACGCTAATAGCTCTTTTAGCTGCAGCAAAAAGCACTAACCAAGCTTTGCTGGTGCTCGAGGCTCACGCCCGACCACGCTTTTGAGTATAGCAGGAGAAGTATCATAAAAGTGTCACACAAAAGGCAGAAAATATAGCCCCTGCTCATTTTCTGCCCTTTTACTCACAAACTATTGATTTTTATGCAGCGCTTGCTGCCCCTCGTAAATCCGTGCATTAGTGAACTCAGCCCAGCCATACTGACTCATGTACTCGCCCCGATAGCGGTTAATGGCTTGAGGCTCCCCCGCCATCCAAGCAAAATAATCGCACTCCACCAGCTCCGGCTCAATGCGTAGCTTGTTCCAGCCCGTTTCCACCATCTGCTCGCAGTCTCTTTCTCGCAGTGTATCCAGCAAATCCTTTTTCAAATTGCCCAAATAGCTGGAGCGACGCTCGTCCTCCCACAGAGCGGCCATAATCTCGCCATTGCTGCAAAAGGCACCCTGTCTGTCCACCAAATAGGCCAGCATTTCCTTGGTCCGCTCATACTTAAACAGCAAGGGCTTGCCATCCACATAAACCTCAAAATTACCAAAGGTGTAAATGGTGACCCGCTTGTAGCTGGCTCGCTCCACCGGATGGCGCAAATCGTCCAGCTCGGCCCGCACCTTCTTCGTGGTAATGGGCTTGATTAAATAGCCGCTGGCGTGCAAAGCGAAGGCGGCCTCCATATAATCACTGTAGCCCGTGGCGAAAATTATATTCACCTCCGGCCGCAGCAGCTTCATTTCCTTAGCCAGCGTCACTCCGTTGATGCTCCGCATCTGGATATCCAAAAAGACAATATCGCAGGGCGTCTCCTTGAAAAATTCCATAGCCTCGCTGGCCTTTTTGAAGCCGTGCACCTCCGCAGTCGGCTCCGCCTCCTTAATGGACTTTACCAAGCCCTCCAGTGCTATTTTTTCATCATCCAACGCAAGTATGCGCATTTCAAACTCTCTCCTTTGGCAAACGAATAATAGCTGTTGTTCCCACACCCGGAGTGCTCATGATTTCCAAGCTGCCGCCCACCATGGCTTCCAGCCTTTGCTTCACATTCTGCACTCCCAAATGGATTTCACCATCATCCTTGAGCTTGGTGATATCAAAGCCCACTCCATCATCCTCCACTATGATTTCAAAAAATCCCGCTTGTTCCCTCGTAGTCAGCACTAAGGTTCCGCCCTCTTCCTTGGAGCAAATGCCATGCTTCACAGCATTTTCCACCAAGGGCTGGACGCTCAGGGCAGGAACAAAAAAGTTGGAGGCCTCGATTTGGTAAACTATTCTTAAATCATCGAAGCGCAGCTGCTCCAGCTCCAAATAAGCTTTAACATTTTGCAGCTCCTGGTCGAACAAAACGGGTGATGTCCGTTTCAAGGAGCCTAAAACATGGTGCAGGTATTCCGAAAAATTTCCAATGGCCTGCTGAGCCAGCTTGGCATCCATATCACACAGATGATAAATAGAATTCAAGGAATTATAAAGAAAATGGGGTTGGATTTGGCTGATCATCAAAGTAATACGGCTTTCCATAAGCTCCTTTTCTTTTTCCAGGTATTCCTCTGCCAAAGCCTCGTGGAAAAAATTAAACATCACCATGAGAGCCAAGGTGGAGGCCAGATACAGAGGAACAGGGTACCAAATATCCTCCAAAAGTATTGCTCCCAAATGCAGACCACAATAAATCAAAAGCATTCCGAAGCCCCTGAGGGTCACAAGCTGGCGATAATAAAAGACAAACAGCACAATCACTGCAAAATTGATGATATCAAAATAACTGACCCAGTGCGCATAAGGTCCATCAATGAAATAACCAGCTGCATTCACATCAAAAAAGATGCCATTGAAAAAGGAAACTACTACGAGAGCAAAGCCCACGGTGCAAAGGCCTGCTACACAATCTACTGGCAGGCGATTGACCCTGCCCTGCCGCTCCAGAATGTCTACAAAACAATAAACAAATAAGGTGGTCACAACTAATCCCATACCGAAGGACAGAAAGCAGCACAATTTAATCAGCCAGGCATTGGCAGGGTTGCCATTCCAATACCAAATCCCGGCTTCGCCCAGCTGCATCAGGATTTGCGCCAGCAAAAGCGCTATTGCTTTACGCAAAAACAAACGGTTTCTAACGCGACTCATGAGTACTCCGAAGAGTAAGAAAAAGCTCACGAGCGCAGAAAAAAGCAACAGGCTCACATTCAAATAGGTCATATGATTGAAATCCGGCATAGCACGCACCTCGTAGCAAAATTTTCATTAAGCTTACTCGTGCCTAATTATATACTATAAGCAACCATTTTGCAAAAATAGTTATAGCTCTTTATAGGTCACTTTGGTACCGGCCATGGCCTCAGCCAGCTCCGTCAAAGAGACCCCTAACTAAAAAGCTGCTAGCAAGAGCATGAGGCTCAAGCTAGCAGCTTTCTTTTTATATGCTAAAACACAGGGAGCAAAAACACTTATTCTCAGAGCAGCTTCTTCCAGAAGGGATAGGTGCTCAAAATGACAGTCAGCAAAAGCACCAGTAGGTCCCCAAAGCCCAAGGGCTCAGAGGCCATATTCTTATAGGTATTGCTGCCAAAGCCCTTCAGCTCCATGGAAAGAGCCAAGGTTTCGGACTTGGCCACCGCACGCATAACCAGCGGACGAATCACAACCAAGTAGGCCAAGAAGCGTTTGATGATGTTGCCGCGGTTGGAGTAGCCACGGCAGCTTTGGGCATCCAGGGTGATTTCGCTGTCGGTCAAAAAGTTGGGCACAAAGCGCAGCGCCGTGGTCAGCATGAAGGCGTACTCGCAGGGCATGTGGAAGCGGTCCACCAAAGCCTTGGCAATATCCTGAATACGGGTGGCAGCCAAGAGGCACAAAAAGGCCATGGTCATAACCAGCATGCGCAGACCACCGGTCAGGGACACGGACAGGGGGGAGCCAAAGAGCAGCTGGAGTAAAATCATCATGCCGGTGAACACAGCCAAGCCACCGATAGCGGCCATGGTCATGCGGTCATGCTTGATGTATAAGAGGAGTGCCAGCTGCAGCACTAAAATCGTAGCTACGGCCTCCACAGGCAAAATGAAAACCCAAGCGGTGATGGCCAAGGTCACGATGATTTTGGTAAAGGCGGTCAATTTCATGTTATTCGACCTCCTTTTGCACAGCATTGACAAATTCGGCAGCAGTTGCGGCGTTCACGCCCAAGGCCGAGGCCAAGGCGGCCACGGTGGGGCGACGCAAGCCCCAGCGCTCCACGGGCTGGCTGCCATCGAAGAGCTCTGCCGGCGTACCATCGTACACCTTGCGACCGTTGTGCAAAACGATGGCACGCTTCGCATAGCGGCGCACGATATCCATGTCGTGGGAAATAAGCACCACGGTAATGCCACGCTTCTCGTTGATGGCCTTCAAATATTCCATCATACCCTCTTTTTCCAAGGCATCCTGGCCATTGGTGATTTCGTCCAAAATCAGGGTGCGCGGGTTCAAGGCCAAGGCCGCAGCCACGCCCAAGCGACGCTTTTGGCCGAAGCTCAAGAGACGGGGATACTCATTTTGTAGCTCCGTGAGCCCCATAGCCTCCAAAGCCTCCGTAGTTTGGCGTTTGATGGTCTCCTCGGTGAGCTTTTTGGCGCGAGGACCATAGGCCACCTCGTCAAAAACTGTATCCTCCAAAATCTGCAAATCGGGATTTTGGAAAACATAACCAATTTTGTCCGCCAAATCCGCCGGCTCGCATTTCACAATGTCCTCCCCATCCACCAGCACTTGACCGCTGCGGGGATGGCACAAAGCCATAAAGAGACGGCTCAGGGTAGTTTTGCCGCTGCCGTTGTGACCCAAGAGAGCCACAAATTCGCCGTCCTCAATACAGCATTCCATATCGTTGATAACAGGCTGCCCACGCAAGTAGGCAAAATTCACATTCTTAGCCTCCAGCATCAGTCAGCCCTCCCTTCACCTGCAACAATACCAAAGGTCTTGAAATCGGCCAAAGCATCTGCTTCACTACGCCAATCGCCCAAGTCCACATGGAGCTTTTCCTCTAGGCCCAGCTTTACCTGCCACAGGGTCGGCAAAAGCGGGCGTAATTCCTTGTCCTCATACATTTTCGGCGCTGCTGCCTCGAAGGCATCCGCAGCCACCAGCTCACCATTTTTCAACACGATCATGTCGCTCACATAGGGCAGCAAATAATCCATGCGATGCTCCACCGCCACAATGGTGGTGCCATAGCGCTGATGGATATCCCACACTAATTTATACAGGGATTGGGCGCCATCCGGGTCCATGGCGGACACGGGCTCGTCCAAAACAATGATTTCCGGATGTACAGCCAAGGTTGCTGCCAAAAGCAAGCGTTGGCGCTGGCCACCGCTGAGCTCGTCTAATTGATAGCTTTCGCGACCGGGCAGGCCCACGTCCTCCAAGGCGCGACTGGTGCGCTCCGCGATTTCCTCCGGCTTGAAGCCATGGTTCAACAGAGCGAAGGCAATTTCCTCCCCCGCCGTGAGGGAAACCAGCTGGCTTTCGTAGTCCTCCATAATGAAGCCCACGCGCATAGCAATGTCGGACACGCGCTTGCCCTTGGTGCTTTCACCGTGCACCTGCACATCGCCACTATAGCGACCACCCATATAATAGGGCACGATACCGGTCATGGCCTTGCAGAGGGTGGTTTTGCCGGCACCACTGGGTCCGGTGATGGCCGTAAAGCTGCCCTTTTTTATATCCAAATTGATATCCTTCAGCACCAAATCGGAGCGTTTATAGGCAAAGTAAAAGTTCTCGAGCTTAATAACACTTTCCATTTATTTTTCCTCCTCCTGAAAATAGAACAGCTTGCGCACCGGCGCATAGAGGAAAAAGGTAATGAGACCATTTAATAAAGCCACAATGGCCACAACGGGCAGCATGGCAAAAATCCACACATGCAAAGGCAGACCCAAAACCAGCTTCAAAATGAAGGTGAAGAGGCCACCGCTGGCCATGGTGGCCAAAACGCCCGTAATAAAGGGGCGCCGCTTCCATTCGCCAATACCGGCAGCGAACATAGCCTTCACCAGGATACAGCAGGTGGTAGCACCGGCCAATTCACTGGCCACA
>SFRS01000030.1 GCA_004562175.1 bacterium
GGGGATATTCTTCAGCTTGATGGAATGCTCCTTGAGCCACTGACGATAGGGATGCTCGGTAGCGATTTGATGCTTGATTTCATCGTTGCCGATAATGCGGCCCTGCTCAGTGTCGATCACCAGCATGCGACCGGGGCGCAGACGGTCCTTTTTCACTATGGTAGATGGGTCGATATCCACTACGCCCACCTCGGAGGCCAGCACGATAGTGTTGTCTTCGGTAATATAATAGCGGGAGGGACGCAGACCATTGCGGTCCAAAGCGGCGCAGATGGTGCGGCCATCGGTGAAGGCCATGGCAGCAGGACCGTCCCAGGCCTCAATCAAGGAGTTGTGGTATTCAAAAAAGGCCTTCAAATCCGGGTCCAGATGGGGATTTTTGCCCCAAGGCTCCGGAATCATCATCATGACGGCATGGGGCAGACTGCGACCGCTCATCACGAGAAATTCCAAGCAGTTGTCGAACATGCCGGAGTCGGAGCCGGTCTCGTCAATAATGGGCATGATTTTGCTGATATCATTGCCCCAAAGGCTATTGCCACACATAGTTTGGCGGGCGCGCATCCAGTTGATGTTACCACGCAGAGTGTTGATTTCGCCGTTATGCATCAAATAACGATAGGGATGAGCACGCTCCCAGCTGGGGAAGGTGTTGGTGCTGAAACGGCTATGCACCAAAGCCAGCGCCGTTTCCACGGAGCTATCCTCCATGTCCACATAAAAGGTGCGCAGCTGCTCAGTGGTCAGCATGCCCTTGTAGACGATGGTTCGGGAGGACAGGCTGGAAACGTAGAAATATTTGCCACCGCGGAGCTTGCCGTAGCGGATATAGTTTTCGGCTTGACGGCGAATGCTGTAGAGCTTGCGCTCGAAGGCGTTGTCATCAATATCCAATCTATCCAAGATATTTTCAGAGGGTTTAATGAAAACCTGAGCCATGTAGGGCATACTCTGGCGGGATTTTTCACCCAAAACCTCCGGATGCACGGGCACAGTACGCCAGCCTAGCACGCTTTGGCCATTGGCCTCCACAATGCGCTCGAAGTGGCGCTCCACATTTTCTCTCTCTACTATATCCGGGGGCAGGAAGATGAAGCCCACAGCATATTTACCGGGCTCAGGCAAATCGATGTCTAATTTAGCGCATTCCTTCACGAAGAAGTTATGCGGAATTTGCAGAAGCACGCCGGCGCCGTCACCGGAGTTGGCATCGGCCCCCTGACCACCGCGGTGGTCCATATTATGCAGGACAACCAATGCCTGCTTGAGAATTTTATTGGACTTTTTGCCATTGATATTGGCCACCACGCCAACACCACAGGCATCATGCTCAAACCAAGGGTCGTACAGACCCTGCTTGGCAGGAAGTGATGTAATCATAAGCATTCCCCTCTCACAACAAAACTTTAATTACAATAACTGTAATTTTAATTATAATCTAAGGAAAAAGCAAATGCAAATTGTATACATGTATATTTTCTCACGAGCTTTAGATACACTAATTACACCATATTATCACCATTAGGCTATACTAAAAGAGCGCAAAAAAGCTCCAACCAAACTAACAAAGCTTGGTTGGAGCTTGAAGCCAACGAAAATATTATTTACAGTCCCTTGTCCTCGTACTCGGCCTGCTTAAAGCCGATGAGCACGTCGCCATCATGGACGAGAATGGGACGCTTTACCAGCATGCCATCCGTTGCCAGCAGCTCCAGCTGCTCCTCCTCGGTCATGGTGGGAATTTTGTCCTTCAAATTCAGTTCCTTATACAGCTTACCACTGGTGTTATAAAAACGCTTTAGGGGTAGACCACTAGCCTTATACCAGGTCTTCAGCTCCTCTAAGGAAGGCTTGTCCCCCTTGATATCACGCTTTTCCAGGGTATAACCCTTGTCCAGCAGATATTTTTCAGCCTTTTTACAGGTGCCGCATTTGTCATAGCACACAAATAACATGTTCCTTCACCTTTCTCCAGCACTCGGCTTACAGCATGTGAGCACGCAGCTCCTCCCCGGACAACGGGGACAAATACGCCGGCGCAATATCAAAAACGGTCTTGCAGCCATTTACTCCCTCTTGATGCAGACGATTGATGGCACGAGCAAAGGCGCACAGCACGGAGGAAGTAAACTCCGGATTGGAATCCAGCTTCAGATTATATTCAATAATGTGCTTGTTTTCGCCCTTCAGTCCCGTCACACCACTGCGCATTACAAAGCCACCATGAGGAATACCTGCGTGGTTAGCAGCAAACTCTTCCTCGCTGATGAAGTTGACAGTGGTATCATAATCAGCAAAATAGTTAGGCATTTCCTTGATTTCCTTCTCGATAGCCGCCAAGTCAGCACCCTCCTCCGGTACTACATAGCACACACGAGTATGCATAGCGCGAGTGGATAACTCCGGATTGGAGCCACTGCGTACAGCCTCCAAGGCTGCTTCTACGGGGCAGGTGTATTGCTTGCCATTTTTTACGCCCTTCACCCGACGAATAGCATCGGAATGTCCTTGGCTAACCCCCTTACCCCAGAAGGTGTAATCCTTGCCTTGGGGCAATACAGCGTTGGCATAAAGGCGATTTAAGGAGAACATGCCCGGATCCCAGCCGCAGGAAATCAAAGCAATATGACCATTTTCCTTAGCAGCCTTGTCCACATTGGCAAAATGCTCCGGAATGCGCGCATGGGTATCAAAGCTATCGATGACATTGAAAAGCTTGGCCATGGCCGGGGTTTGCTCCGGCAAATCAGTAGCAGAGCCGCCGCACAGCACCAGCACATCAATCTCATCCTTGTGTTGAGCAGCCTCAGCAATGTTGTACACCTTCACACCCTCGGTAGCAACCTTTACCGAAGCGGGGTCACGGCGGGTGAACACTGCCACCAGCTCCATATCGGCGTTTTGTCTAATAGCAGACTCCACACCACGACCTAAATTACCATAACCATAAATTGCAATTCTCATTTGTCTTACTCCCCTCAATTACATAATAATATATTTTATAATTTACCTAGTTCATGACTAGGCTGCTGCATATTTTACCACAAAATCATTTTAAATGCGAGAGATAATTTACAGCGGCCTCCAGCTGCACATCCTTAGTTGCTGTATCTGGCAGCTCCACCACCTCATCCGGCTCAATCCCCACATTGTGGATGGAAACCCCGGAGGGGGTATAATAATTGGCAATAGTGATTTTCACTGCCGTGCTATTATCTAAGCGATAAACCGACTGCACACTGCCCTTGCCAAAGGTTTTCACGCCAAAGAGCTTGCCAGCCTTGGTATCCTTGATAGCACCGGCCACAATCTCGGCCGCGCTGGCGCTGCCATGGTCCACCAAAACCGCCAAGGGATATTGCACCTTTTCCAAGCTGGAGCTTTCCACATACTTGTTTCCATTCTTGTCGATGACGGAAACAATGGGGCCCTTGGGCACCAGCATACGGGCCACCCCCACGCCGGCATCCAAGATGCCGCCAGGATTGCTCCGCAAATCCAAAATCAAGGACTGCATGCCCTTTTCCTCCAGCTTCTTGTATTCCTTGGTGAAATCCTCCACCGTGCTTTCGTTGAACACGGCAATGCGAATATACCCAATCTTCGTGTTGGGCACGAATTGTCCGCCCACGGAAGGGTTCTTGATTTCCTTGCGAATAACCCTGACCTTGCGCAGCTGGCCATCCTTGCCCTTCAGCTCCAAGAGCACCTCCGTGCCCTGCTGGCCACGGATTTTTTGAGCTACCTGCTCCATATTCAAGGTGCGGGTGGGCACATCGTCCACAGCGGTGATAATATCCCCGCTTTTGATGCCCGCCAGAGCGCCGGGATTGTCGGGCAGAGCGGAAATAACGATATAATCGTCACCCCGCTTGCCAAAAACAATACCAATGCCGCCGAAGGTACCATTGGTCATCTCGCTGAGCTGCTGGTAATCCTTGCGATTCAAATAGACAGTATAGGGGTCGCCCACGGACTCCACCATGCCCTTGATGGCACCATCAAAGAGCATATGGTTATCCACTTCCCCATTAAAATTATTTTTTAGCAAATGCATGGTACGCAAAAAGCGCACCGATTCCGAGGCGCTGCCTGTTAATTTTTGCAGCAGTACGCCTTCCACACCCACTATGGTGACCGTGGTCAATAAAGCTGTGGCCACACAGCAGGCAGCTAACTGCCAAGCTTTTTTATTGAACATTCATTGCGCCTCCAAAAATCTTCTAATTAGGCAAATAATCCAAAGGCTCCGTTACCTCGCCATGCAGACGAACCTCGAAATGGCAGTGAGGTCCCGTGGAATAGCCCGTGCTGCCTGCATAGGCAATGCAGGTGCCCTTAGTTACATATTGACCCTCGTACACATTGAGGGCTTGGTTATGACCATAAAGGGTTACTAAGCCGCTGCCATGGTCAATCATGACCGCATAGCCATAGCCACCCAGCCAGCCACTGTAAATAACTGTGCCGGAATCCGCTGCATAAATGGGCGTGCCATAATCAACGCCAATATCCATACCGCTATGATACTTAGTGGTACCAAATACAGGATGGGTACGCCAACCAAAATACGAGGTAATGGGTCCGCGACAGGGCCACATAAAGCGTCCTGTGCCGCCACCACCGGAGCTAGCACCACCGCCGCCACCTTCCATATTCCGCAGCATGGCTGTAATGTTTTCGCTGATGGCCAAAAGACGATCATACTCGCTTTGGCTTTGCTGCTCCTCCTCCTGAGCCTTGTACAGCATATAGGAGCGCTGCTCCTTCAGCCTTCTGGCTCGCGCCCGCTTAGCCTCCAACTCAGCCTGAGTGGTTTTGATTTCCATCATTTGGGAATCCAGCTGCTCTTGGCGGGTCTTGATTTCGGCCTCATCCTTTTGTAGCTGCTCCAGCATGGCAATATCACTACTGATAATCTTCTGCAGCAGGAACATACGGGAGGAAAAATCGCCAAAATCCTTGGCGCCTAAAAGCACATCCAGATAATTCACCTGGCCATTGATATAAATTTGACGCAGGCGCTTGCTATAAATCTTCTTGCGCTGCTCCACCTCGGCCTTTTTCTTGGCCAGCTTGGCTTGGTTATCGTCAATCTTGCCCTGCAGAGCATCGCTCTTAGCCTGCAGCTCCCGCGCCTGGTATTGCAGCTCATTCAAGCTGGTTTGGATTTCCTCCAAGCCCACGGTTGCTGCCTCCGCCTTTTGGCGGGCCTTTTCCTTGCGGTCCTGCATCCTTTGCATTTGGGCCTGCACCTCGTTCAGCTCCGCCCGCTTGTCGTTCGCTTCACTAGCAAAGCCAAAGGCTGCAAACAGGGGCAAAGCAACAAGACTTGCAGCCAAGACCAAGGCCATAAGCTTTCCTTTCAGCATCGTCTCGGCCTCCCTTATACCTGCAAGAATTTACGCAGGGAGATATAGCTGCCCAAGGCACCAATACCAGTACCTGCAATGAGCAAGAAGAGATCCACATAAATCAGTAGGGGCGAGGTTGGCAACAGGGGTAAAAAGGCCAGCGTTGCATGAATGCGCTCCAAAAGGCCGGAATAAATGCTGTTGATCAAAACTGAAGCCAACACCGCGCCGAAAAAGCCCAGCGTCATGCCCTCTAAAAGGAAGGGCCAACGGATGAACCAATCGGTGGCGCCCACATATTTCATAATGATGACTTCCTTGCGTCTGGCAAAAACAGTCAACCGAATCGTATTACTAATAATGAAGAGAGTGGCCATAGCCAGGAAAACTACCAATAAAATGCCACCAAAGCGCAAAATTTTGGTCAGCTGGAAGAGATGCTCCACCACCTCTTGCCCAAATTTTGCCGTTTCCACCTTGGGCAATTGGCCGATTTGGGGTGTCAGCACCTTGATACGCTCAGGATTGTCCACCTGGATTTCAAAGGAATTGGGGAAAGGGTTTTCCTTGCCCAAGCTGTGCAAAAGCTGCTCCTGGTCCCCCAAGCGTTTTTTGAAGCGCTCTAAGGCCTGAGTCTTGCTCACCTGAGTCACCTTCACCACACCGGGCATTTTAGCGAGCTTTTCCTTGACGGAGGCCAATTCCTTCTCCGTGGCGCTGTCCTGCATATACACGGACACCTGCACCTGGCTTTCCAAATATTGGGCCAGATTGTTAGTGTTCAAAAAAATCATCAGGAACATGCCCAAAACCAAAAGAGACACTGCCACTGTAGAAATAGAAGCAAAGCTCATGAAGCCGTTGCGACGAATGGATTTATAGGTTTCTTTGACAAAATATTCCTTCGTACTAAAGCTCATAGCCATAAACTCCTTCTTTTTCGTCGCGCACAATGCGTCCCTTTTCGATAGCAATGACACGCTTGCCCATGGCATCCACTACCTCCTTATCATGGGTGGCCATGACGATGGTGGTGCCGGAGGCGTTGATTTCCTTAAAAATTTCCATAATATCCCAGCTAGTCTCCGGGTCCAAATTGCCCGTGGGCTCATCGGCGATCACAAAAACCGGATCGTTGACTATTGCCCGGGCAATAGCAATGCGCTGCTGCTCACCACCGCTAAGCTCGTTAGGATAAGCATTAGAGCGATGGCGCAGGCCTACCAAATCCAACACATTATTTACCTGACGCCTAATCTTGCGATGGGGCGCTTCGATAACCTGCATGGCGAAGGCCACGTTTTCGAACACGGTGCGGTCCGGCAGCAAGCGATAATCCTGAAAAATAATCCCCAGCTGACGCCGCATAAAGGGAATCTCCTTGGGCGAAAGGGCCAAAATATCCATACCATTGACAAAAATGCTGCCCGTAGTAGGCAAAACCTCACGGAACAGCATCTTGATAAAGGTAGATTTACCGGCGCCGCTTGGTCCAACAACAAAGACAAATTCGCCTGGCTCTATATGTACATTGACGTCCTGCAAGGCTACGGAACCACCGGGGTATACCTTGCTTACATCGCTCATAATCAGCACTACCTTCAAACTCCTTTCGTCAGCAACGCTAAGGCCTGCTTTGCGTTCAACATAGCCTTCGTCCGCAGCTTATCCAGCCTGCCCCGACAATAGGCTTCGGGTGCCAGCGCTTTTTTAGCTGCAGCCACTACTTCGGTGGACTGCAAATTATCTACATTTCCGGCAGTAACGCCGTTAATATCCTTTACAAAGCCATCAATTTTGGGGTCATAGGACACAGCCACAAAGGGGCGCTCCATGACGGCCGCAAAAATCAAAGCATGAAGGCGCATGCCGATGAGCAGCTCAAAATTGCCCATTAAGGACAAAAACTGCTCCGTATCACAGTCCGCCTTCAGCACTGTGCTGCGCTCCTTGTGCACCATAAAATGCTGCAGCCGCTCGCAGGCAGCCACATCCACAGGATACTGCAAGGGCAAAATCACCACATGGGCAGCATACTCGCGGCTTAAAATATCCGCCGCCTTGGCCAGCTCCAAAAGATAACGGTCGTCCTCCTG
>SFRS01000031.1 GCA_004562175.1 bacterium
TTCTCCGCAATGAGCACTCTGCCTAGCAAAAAGCGGATGGCGTTTTCCGCTTCGCTCTCGTACTTGAGGAGGTCCACCGCAAAGCCGCACACGCTGGGCAGCTTGGCAGCCGCTACCTCCTCCTGGGAGGGAAAGCGGCGTTGGATGGTATCCAAAGGTAGAAAGGTGGCGCGTCCGCTGCCGGTTTGCTTCAGGTAGGCGATAGCCTGCTTGGCACCTTGGGCGCTGCGGCTCACAATATTTTGTGCGCCCTCGCCCAAGGCTGTTTCCATGGCCGCCACGTATTTGTCTTCAACCTGAATGAGCTCCGCCACCACGCCAATAAGCTCTTGGCGCCAGGGCGCCTGAGCCTTCAAGGCAGCCTTGATGCCGTTACCAAAGCCCTCATAGCTGTCCTGCATCCGGCGCAGTGTTTGGGCCTTGGTTTCCGCATTAGTGAGCTGACGCTGCACCTGCTGCTGCTTGGTTACCGTTTCGTGCAAAGTCTTGCGCAGCTGCTCTAGCTGGGCGGTGAGCTCGGCGGCAGCCTTGGTCACCAGCTCCTGCTGGTGGCCGTTGCCGGCCTGTGCTTCCAGTAGTTTATTGTATTGGCTTTGGCTGCGTTCCACCGCAGCCTCCGCCTCTTCGATGCTTTTTTTCAGCGCATCGCGCTTGCGCATGCGCTGCTCTTGGGCTTGCTCCAAGCTGCGCAGCTCGTTGCGCAGCTTGAGTAGCTCCTGCATGCCGGCGAAGAATGCGCTTTGAGCAGTGCTGCTTTGGCTTTGGGCATCTGCCAAGGCCTTAGCCTGTTCGTCCCGCTGAGCCTGTAGCTTGTTCACAGTGAGCTCAGCCTTAGCTCTGTCCTTGTCCACAGCGTCGAACTCCGCTGCCAAAGCCTGCATTTGTGCTTCCAGCTCGGCAGCCTGTTGGCTCAGCTTGGCACTCGATTGCTCCAAGCGGGCCACCGCCCGCTTGCTTTGCTCAGCGCGCTCGCTGAGCACGTTTTGCTGGCCCCGCAGCTTTTCCAAAGCCTTTTCCCGGCCAGCAATCTCTTCCTGTAGCCGGCTGTAGCCCTCGGCCAATTGGTCCAGCTCCCGCTGTACCTGCACGGCCTCAGCCTCCCGGCTGCTTAATAGTGCTGCCTGATGACTGAAGAAATCTGCCGCGCTGGCCTTGCGCGCTTCCAAGGTCTGCTTCAAGCTTTCCATATTGTCCAGCTTTCGCAGCAGTACACTCAGCTGGCACAACCGCAGCTCGTCACTGAGTTCATTATATCTTGCTGTTTTTTCCGCAGCCTTAGCCAGGGGCTCCACCTGAGCCTCGACCTCGCTGCGAATGTCGTTAATGCGTGTTAAATTCATTGCCGTGTCGTCCAAGCGGCGCAGGGCATCCTTTTTGCGCAGGCGGTATTTGGCAATACCTGCCGCTTCTTCAAAAAGTCCGCGCCTGTCCTCAGGCCGACTGTTCAAAATCTCGTCGATTTTATTCTGTCCAATGATGGCCATGGAGCCCTTGCCGAGGCCCGTATCCGCCAGTAAATCCACGATATCCTTCAGACGACAATTCTTTTTATTGATGGCATAATCACTGTCGCCACTGCGATAGAGGCGTCGCGTGATGTTCACTGTCTCAAAATCCAAGGGCAGGGTGTGGTCGCTGTTATCAAATTCCAGATTGACCTCCGCCACCCCCAAAGGACGGCGCTTGCCACTGCCGGAAAAAATCACGTCCTCCATTTTGGAGCCACGCAAATACTTGGCGCTTTGCTCGCCCAAGGCCCACCGAATGGCATCAGAAATATTGCTCTTGCCCGAGCCATTGGGCCCCACAACAGCAGTAATTCCCTTATCAAAGCTTAATTCAGTTTTATCCGCAAAGGATTTAAAGCCATAGGTCGTAAAGGACTTCAAGCGCACTAATAATCACCTAATTCATTCGATAGTAATTTCATTTTATCTTTATATTTTATCATAAGTTGGGCTCGCTTTACAAGCCACAGGACGAGCCCATCTTGCATAAATTAATGCCTTCTCCTGAAGATGGCATAATCGTAATTTTCAAATTGGGAAATAACCCCTGCCAATACTGCATATTACAGTTCTTCAGACCGCGCAGCTTGGATTCCATTTGGCGTGGACAATGAAAAATGACACCCTCTGCTCCACCTGCCACCAGCTGCTGCAGTATGGGTGTGAAATGTTCTCGCAGCACTCGACTTTTCACCAACTCGCCCATGGCAGGATGAAAGGGCCCGGCCACAATATTGCCCTCGACGCAAAGCTCCTCGTCCGGCTGCAGACCGATGCGAATAACATTAATGCCGGCGCTGCGCAGAGCTTTATACACATAGGCACTCTGCGTCACTGCCTCCTCTAAGCTCAGGGGTTCGAACTCACCCTTAGCATAGCTTACGGCCAAAGGGGTATCCTTGATTACCAGTAAGGGATAAATTCTCGCAATATCTGGCTGCATTTGCGCAACTCTTTGGGCAGTATCCTGCACACTGGCAAAGCTTTGCCCAGGCATCCCCACCATGAGCTGGATACCTGTTTTAAAGCCAAAGTCCCGCAGCAGCTTATGAGCTGCGTACACGGCCTCAGCGCTGTGCCCCCGCTCGGCCCTTTGCAAAACAGCGTCATCCAAAGACTGCACGCCCAGCTCCACCAGCTCCACATGATGCTCCTTGAGTAGCTGCAAGCGTTCTGCATCAATATAGTCTGGTCGGGTGGACAGACGCACGCTACCAATAACGCCATTGTCAAAAAGCTCATCCGTAAAGGCTAAAAGCTGCCTTTGCAAAGCCATATCCAGACCTGTAAAGGAGCCGCCGTAAAAGGCTGCTTCATTGGCCCTACCGGGCTTAATCCACTGCAGCCAACGCTCAATTTGTGCCTTAGCTTCCACCACCGCCGCCGATTTTTGTCCACTGATAGTTTTTTGATTACAAAACACGCATTGATGGGGACAGCCTGCGTGGGGTATAAAAATTGGTATAATAGACATAAGCTAATCCTTTTTAAACACAACAAAAGCAGGTATCTGGATTTTCACTAGGAGCATTTTATTTATCTGCAAAACACTCACCTACTCCACAATACCTGCCTATTTTTTGCTAGTGCAGCTGCTCTTCCTCCGCCTGCTTGGTCAAAATAGCCTCAATGACCATGGCTACGCCATCATTATCATTGGAGGCCGTCACAATTTTGGCGTGATTTTTCACCGCATCCTTGGCATTACCCATGGCCACACCAATACCCGCGTTGGCAATCATCTTTACATCATTGTTGGAATCGCCAATGCACATGATTTCGGCCGGCGTAATACCGTAGCTTGCTGCCACGGACTTTACTGCCTCCCATTTATTAATGCCCGGTTCCATAAGCTCCAAAAAATTATCCTTGGAGCTAGTCACATCCAGCTTACCCTTGAACTTAGCAGCAAAATCCTGCCACACCTGCTGGAACTCAGCTGCCTCGGTCATCACGAGAATCTTATAGGGAGCCTCGTCCGTATGGTAAACTGCGTCACCGATAGCTGTGGTTTGAATACCGCTGATTTTGCTGTACATGCGAGAGCATGCGTTTTCCGTATGAATCAAAATCTGGTCGCCCACATACAGCTGCAGGTAGTAACCCTTTTCCTTGCAAAAGGCTAAAACCTCATTGGCCGTGCTCAAGGTCATCTTGTGCTCGTAAAAAACCTTGCCGCTGAGACTGCCCTTAACCAGAGCACCATTATAGGTCACCAAGGGCACATCCAGTCCCAAGCGCTCCGCATAGGGGCGCACGGATACATACATTCTGCCGGTTGCCAAAAGGAACACCTTACCCGCTGCCAAAGCATTTCTAATAGCAGCCTCGTTGCGGGGGCTAATCTGGCATTTACTATTTAAAAGCGTATCGTCCATATCACTGGCGATAAGTTTAATCTCCATTAATTACTCCTTCTTCTGATGATTTTCTCCAAAACAATACCTACGAGCGGATATACTAACAGTAAAAATACCAGATGGGTTACGCTGGTATGCATGGTATAGCCCGGCATCAGCTTGGCCAAGGTAATAGCTCCCTCCCACACGAAGGCTGCCGTAACAACAATGGCTTTGAGCAAATCGCTATGCATGCCCAAGGCCTGCTCCAGCTCCGCTTCCTTGAAGGGCTTGCTCACAATAAGCCACATGAGTCCAAGTCCCATGTTCACAATGAAGCCCTCGATGAAGGCTCCGGCCACCAAGCCGCCCAAGGTCACCACCTCAAGCCAATTTGTGGCATATTCCACTAGAAAAAATATCACGCTTAATGTCAGCCACATGGTGGCCCAATTATAAAATCTTTCCTTCATAACATCACCGCTGTCTATTATAACATAGAAATTGCTTTCTGAACACTTTATTATTGTTGCACAGGCCAATAAATGGTATAATGAATTATTAGCAAGGAGTTCAGTTCACACTCATCCTTGGTTGGTGCTTGTGACCGGTAACTCACGTAAGGTTGTTGATGATGGATATGTTTGAAAGGAGCTTAGGAATGAAAAGAAGCGAAAAATTTCGTCAGGCCAATCGGGAAGCCAAGGCTACCTGTGTAGCAGCTGCTGCCGTCATCGTCTTTTGGATTTTGGCCGGCTTTGGCTTGGCCGATAGTGATATCACCTTCCTGCACACGCCCCTGTGGGTTTGGGGTGGTTGCGTTGGTACCTGGATTTTTGCAGTCTTGGTGACCATTTTCCTCAGCAAGAAGGTCTTCAAAAACTTTGATTTAGACAGCAAGGAGGGAGACAAATAATGGGTAACCTGCTTAATCTGCTCCCTGTTCTGCTTTTTTTGGTGGGTATGCTGGGCATCAGTGCTTATATCCAAAGGGCCTCCCATGAGGACCGCCAAAAGAATTTTGCCAAGGATTATTTCATCGGCGGTCGCACCTTGGGCGGCTTCGTCTTGGCCATGACCACAGCTGCCACCTATAGCAGTGTCAGCACCTTCGTGGGCGGTCCCGGCATGGCCTGGGTCATCGGCTACGGCTGGTTATACATGGCCATCGTGCAGGTTGTAGTAATCTTCTTAGTTTTGGGCGTCTTTGGCAAAAAAATCGCTCTCATCGCCCGCGAGATTGATGCTGTAACTGTTATTGATGTGCTCCGTGCACGCTATGAGTCCAATCTACTGGCCAACATGGCAGCCTTGGTGATGGTGGCCTTCTTCTGCTCTACCATGGTAGCCCAATTCGTTGGCGCAGCCAAGCTTTTTGAAGCAGTTACCGGCTTTTCCTATGTAACCGGCCTCAGTCTCTTTGGTTTAATCGTCGTTATTTATACCACTATCGGTGGCTTTAAGGGCGTGGCTGTCACCGACGCCTGCTGTGCCATTGCCATGGTAGTGGGCATGTGCGTTTTAATGGGCGGCATGATGAGTGCCGGCGGCGGCTTTGATAATATGATGCAATATATCAGCACCAAGCATCCCGATATGCTGGAGCCCCTGTCCCGTGGCAAAATGCCCATTTCTCTGTACATCAGCCAATGGCTTTTGGTAGGCATTTGTACCTTGGCCCTGCCCCAATCCGTTGTACGTGGCATCAGCTACAAGGACACTAAGGCCTTGCACAAGGCCATGATTATTGGTACCATCGTCATCGGTATCATGACGCTGGTGGCAACTTGGATTGGTGTGCTCAGCAAGGGCATCCTCACCGAGGGCATCAAGGCCTATGGCAGCGTGGATAATATTATTCCCATTGCCATTGTCAAGAGCCTGTCTCCCTTCTGGGCCGGTGTTATCATTATCGGGCCCATTGCGGCCACTATCTCCACCGTTTCTTCCCTGCTTTTGGCCACCTCTTCCTCCATCGTCAAGGATGTGTACATGAATATGAAGGGTGCCAAGGGCGAAAGCTTGACCAACAGTATGGTCAGAGTATACAGCTTGACTGCTACTGTAGTTTTGGGTCTGGTGGTTTATGCCATCGCCATCAATCCACCCACGGTTATTTGGCAGATCAACATGTTCGCCTTTGGCGGCTTGGAAACTGCCTTCTTCTGGGTTCTGATTTTTGGTCTCTTCTGGCCTAAGGCTAATAAATATGGTGCCATTGCTGCTATGGGCGGCGGTGTGCTGGTTTATTGCGTGACCATGGCTATGAAGATTAAATTCATGAGCCTGCACCAAATCACCTTGGGTATCTTCTTCTCCCTGCTGCTCTTCCTCATCGGCAATGCCATGGGCAAGACCCATGACGAGAAGGTTCTGCGCATCTTCTTCCCGGAAAGATTTGATGATTAATAATTAAAGCGAAAAATAAGCCCCCTGCTCTACTGTTTTTTACAGTGTGCAGGGGGCTTTGCATTATTGCATAAAAGCTTCCTTAGTCTTCTTCGTGTAACGAAACGTTACTCGAAAAGCATGTTCGTAATTATTTTGATACGGGACGCGCCTTACTTCGCTGCGGGAATACCCTCAGCAACTTTGATATTGTTGCGCACATCCTCGCAGCAGCTGTGGAATTGAGCCTTTTCTGCTTCAGTCAAGGGCAGCTCCATAATTTGCTCGATGCCGTTCTTGCCAATCAGGCAGGGTACGCCAACGAATACATCGTGCTCGCCGTATTCACCCTCCAGCAGAGTGCTGGCCGGCATAATCAGTTTTTCGTCATTCACGAGGCAACGCACCATGCGTGCAGCGGTGCTGCAAATGCCATATTCGGTGCAGCCCTTGCCACTATAGGTTACCCAGCCGCCGCCGATAGCTTGCTTTTGCAGCTCCGGCTTATCAAAGCCAAACTTCTCCGGCATTTGCTTTTCCAATACGCTCAGGGGAACGCCACCAAAGCTTACGCAGCTCCAGGCAGCCATTTGGCTCGCACCATGCTCGCCAATCATATAAGCGCTGATGGATTGATGAGCTACGCCGGTTTGCAAGGACAGCTTGGATACTAAGCGAGAGGTATCGAGACCAGTACCGGTACCAAAGACTTGGTTTTTCGGCAGGCCACTTTCCTTCCAAATCAAATGGGTAATAACATCACAGGGGTTGGTAATATTCACAACATAGCCCTTAAAGCCGCTGGCCATAACCTTTTTCACATAGCTCTTTACCTGAGCCACAGTGAAATTCATCTCATCATTGCGATTACCACTAGCACACAGAGTAATATCGCCAATACAGTTCACAATGACATCGCAATCGCCTAAATCTGCATAGGTTCCGGGGTTTACCTCCACCTTATGGGGTGCATACATTTGCGCATCTCTCAGGTCCTGCACCTCGCTGGCCAGCTT
>SFRS01000032.1 GCA_004562175.1 bacterium
GCTACATAAATGGCTACGGTTACAACGCCGATGATTTGAGTAGTCAGGAAGCTGGTGCCACCGCCGTAGAAGAGGCCGTCCTTCGTAGCGAACAAACCAGTTACGATGGTACCGAAGGCACCGCACACACCATGCACGGAAACTGCACCAACGGGGTCATCTATCTTCAGCTTTTGGTCGAAGAATTCAACAGCAACTACAACTAAAACGCCAGCCAAGAGGCCGATGATTAAAGCGCCTGCAGGGCTAACAACGTCGCAGCCAGCGGTGATAGCAACCAGGCCTGCCAGAACGCCGTTCAGCGTCATGGAAACATCGGGCTTGCCATAGCGTACCCAGGTGTAAATCATGGTAGCGGTTGCACCGGCAGCAGCAGCCATGTTAGTGGTAATGAAGATATCGCCCATGCTAATCAGGGCTTCATCGCCGGTTGCGCAGACGGTGGAAGCACCGTTGAAGCCGAACCAGCCGAACCAGAGCAGGAACACGCCCAAAGCGCCCAATGGAATGCTGTGACCGGGGATTGCGTTTACAGAGCCATCCTCGTTGTACTTGCCAATACGAGGGCCAATCATTTTCGCGCCGATCAAAGCAGCAACACCGCCCACCATATGTACGGCAGTGGAGCCTGCGAAATCATGGAAGCCCATTTCGGCCAACCAGCCGCCACCCCAAATCCAGTGACCGCTGATGGGATATACCAGCGCACTAATCAGTACGCTATAAATGCAGTAAACCAAGAAGTTGGTACGCTCGGCCATAGCACCGGAAACGATGGTGGCCGCGGTAGCGCAGAACATGGTTTGGAAAATGAAGAAGGTGGAGGAAGGATAAGCAGCGCCATAATCACCCTTCACAAAAAAGTCCGGTGCACCGATGAAGCCGCTGATGTCCTCGCCAAACATCAGGCCAAAGCCCAAAATCCAAAAGACGATGGAGCCAAGGCTCATGTCCATCACGTTTTTCATAACGATGTTGGCAGCGTTTTTAGCTCTGGTGAAGCCGGTCTCCACCATGGCAAAGCCAGGCTGCATAGAAAATACTAGGAAGGCACCAATCAGTACCCATATAGTGTCTGTGGATACATATTTATCCATTATTAATCACCCCTCATAAAAATCAAGCACCGTTTAGCCATTTAAACGATGTGTTTTATATCGTCACATGCCTGTGCATGTAATTTTCCTCGGCCTCTTTTTATCTATGGCCTTGAAAAAGAAGTGAGGTGTATTCCACGTCTTGCAGAATACACCTCGTTGTGTACAGAGAATTTATATATTTTATTTATTATTTATCAGTAAATATAGCCTTATACGTGATTTTCATTACTCGTTAACGCCGAAGAGTAATTCGCCATAGGTCGGATACGGCAGGTACTTGCCACCGGTCAAAGCTTCAGCTGCGTCAACAGCTGCACGCAAAGCTTCCATATCAGCTACCACAGCGTCATGGAAGAAGGTTGCCTTCTTCTTGCTGCACTCGATTTCAGCAGCAGCCTTCAAATCGGCATCCAGCTTCAGGCTTGCAGCGTACATTTCGGCGCTCAAAGCACTCAGCTTGCTTGCCAGTTCAGCTTCAAAGCCTGCGCTGATGCCAGCAGCCTTTTTATCCAGCACTGCCCTTGTCAAATCCTCGGTGTAGGCACCAACCGCGGGGAGAATGTCCTTGTGGAACATATCCAGGGCGGTAGCAGCCTCGATGGAAATGGTGGTGCTGTAGTTTTCCAGCAGGATTTCTACACGGGATTTAACTTCAGCTTCGGTGAAGATGTGGTGCTTAGCAAAGAGAGCCACGTTCTTTTCGCTGCCCAGATAAGGAATTGCTTCCGGAGTGGATTTCAAATTCAGCAGACCGCGTTTTGCAGCTTCTGCAACCCATTCATCGGTGTAGCCGTTGCCGTTGAAGACAATGCGTTTATGAGCCAAGTAGGTTTCCTTAACCAGGTCATAAACAGCTGCTTCCAAATCAGGAGCATCGGCCAGCTTCTCAGCAAACTCATCCAGCTCCTCGGCCACGATGGTGTTCAGCACGATGTTGGGGCCGGAGATGGAGAACATGGAGCCCAGCATACGGAACTCGAACTTGTTGCCGGTGAAGGCGAAGGGAGAGGTTCTGTTTCTATCGGTGTTATCCTTAACCAGTGCGGGAATGGTGTCGTCGCTGATCTTCATGAATTCAGCCGGATTGCCGGTGTAAACCTTGTCAGCAGCAATTGCTTCCAAAACTGCGGTCAATTCAGTACCCAGGAAAACGGATACGATAGCCGGAGGAGCTTCGTTAGCGCCCAGACGATGGTCGTTGCCGGCGCTGGCTACGGAAACACGCAGCAGGTCTTGATATTCATCCACAGCCTTCAAAATTGCTGCCAAGAAGGTCAAGAAGCGCAGGTTCTTATAGGGCTCCTTGCCGGGATCCAGCAGGTTTTTGCCTTCTTCAGTAGCCAAGGACCAGTTGTTGTGCTTGCCACTGCCGTTGACGCCATCAAAGGGTTTTTCATGGAGCAGGCACACCAGGCCATGACGCAGAGCAACGCGTTTCATGAATTCCATCATCAATTGGTTGTGGTCAGAGGCCACGTTGGTGGAGGAGAAAATCGGAGCCAGCTCGTGTTGAGCAGGAGCTACTTCGTTATGCTCGGTTTTAGCAAGCACGCCCAGCTTCCACAGCTCTTCGTCCAAATCCTTCATGAAGGCCAATACTCTTTGCTTGATGATACCAAAGTAATGGTCTTCCAGCTCTTGGCCACGGGGAGATTTAGCGCCGAACAGGGTGCGTCCGCAATATACCAAGTCTTTACGTTTTTCCCACATTTTTTTGTCAACCAGGAAATATTCTTGTTCAGGACCAACGGTGCTGTTGACGCGCACGGTGTTGATACCAAAAAGCTTCAAAATCTTGCAAGCTGCCTTGCTCACTGCATTCATGGAGCGCAAGAGCGGAGTCTTTTTATCCAGTACTTCGCCGGTGTAGGAGCAGAAGGCGGTGGGGATGCACAGGCAGTTATCTTTGATAAAAGCATAGCTGGTGGGGTCCCAAGCGGTGTAGCCACGAGCTTCGAAAGTGGCACGCAGGCCGCCGGAGGGGAAGCTGGAGGCGTCAGGCTCGCCTTGGATCAATTCCTTACCGGAGAAGTCCATGATTACGCGGCCTTCAGCGGTAGGAGAAATAAAGCTTTCATGCTTTTCAGCGGTGATGCCGGTCATGGGTTGGAACCAGTGAGTAAAATGGGTGCAGCCATGCTCCAAAGCCCAATCCTTCATAGCGTTGGCGATAATGTTGGCAATTTCAATATTCAAGGGCTTGCCCTCGATGATTGCTTGCTTGTAAGCCTTATAGGTTGCAGTCGGCAGACGGTCCTTCATAACAGTTTCGTTAAAAACTAAGCTGCCAAATAATTTCTGAACATCATTCATGATTATACCTCCCTAAGCTCTCGTGTGAGAATTTTGGCCTACAATCGTAAGCCCCTCATTGTAATGCAAATTTGCTTTATGTGCTTTTACAGCTTTTCTTCTCTCTAACTCTGTAAAATAAGAAAACACCGCAAGCTGTGTTACACACAACCCCGGTGCTTCATTGCACTTTCGTTTCCAAGGCGGAGTCATCCATAGCCGGAGTTCACCCCGGAAGGACGAATATAAAGCAAAAGCAACGATGCGGTGCAGATTCTTTACGAATCCTACAACAACATCGTTGCTTTATGCGACTATTATAATGCCTCTTTTGGCATTTGTAAAGAGGGGTAAGCAAAAAAATTTAAATTTTTTTCTTGCTCCCCTTTGGCAGGATTTTTCTCACCGACGCAGAAGTGTAACGTGTATAGTTTGTTGATTCGGAAGATTTATGTATATTACCAATATGAGGAGGGGTACTAGCATGGAATTAACCGCTGTTGCTCAATTAAGGCGTATGGTTTTGGAGCACCTGTCACGTTACACCTGGAACGACGTGCTCATCGACCACGTCTATGATATTCTGCAGGAGGTGCGGGAGGACACTCCCCGTTACCGCTGCTGTGTTTATAAAGAACGTGCCGTTTTGAAGAACCGCATCGATATGGCCTTGGGTCAGGAGTGCAAGGAAAACATCATCGAGGCCTCCAAAAAGACCCTCTTCGAGCCCGAGCGCAAGGATTTGCCCATCATCGACGTGCTGCCGGCGGCCTGCGACCAGTGCCCCATTGATGCTTATTATGTTACGGATATTTGTCGCCACTGCATCGCTCACAAGTGCATGAACAATTGCCCCAAGAAAGCTATTAGCCTGGTGCAAAACCGCGCCTTCATCGACCGCGACAAGTGCATTGAGTGCGGTCGCTGCAAGCAGGTGTGCCCCTACGGCGCCATCATCGAAATCCATCGTCCCTGCGTCCGCGCCTGCGGCGTGGGCGCCATTTCCATCGGCGATGACCGCAAGGCCAAAATCGACCACGACAAATGCGTCAGCTGCGGCGCCTGCCGCAACGCTTGCCCCTTCGGGGCCATTGATGAGCGCAGCAATATCGTGCGGGTTATCAAGGCCATCAAGAGCGGCAAGCAGGTGGTGGCTTTAGTCGCTCCCTCCATCGTGGGCCAATATGGACTGAAAATCACCATGGGTCAGGTTTACGCCGCCATGAAGAAGGGTGGCTTCGCCGAAATCATCGAGGTTGGCATGGGCGCCGACATCACCAGCGTCAAGGAAGCCCGGGAATATATCGAAAAGGTGCCCCGTGAAATGAGCTTCATGACCAGCTCCTGCTGCCCCGCCTTCGTGAAGATGGTGAAAACCCATGTGCCCGAAGCCGCCAACCATGTCAGCGAAACCGACTCTCCCATGATGTCCACCGTGCGCTATGTGCGCAACCAGTTCCCCAACGCCGTGTTGGTTTTCGTGGGCCCCTGCATTGCCAAAAAGAACGAGGTGCGCGAGCACAGCGATTTAATTGAATTTGCCATGACCTTTGAAGAGCTCCAGTGCATGCTGGAGGGCAAGGATATCAAGTTTGCCGACATGGACCCCACCGAATTCGAGCGCGAGGCCTCCAAGCTGGGCTTGGGCTATCCCCTGACAGCAGGCGTTACCTCCGCCGTGAAGGCCACCGTTTCCGCCTTGGGTGGCGAGGTGAGCCAAGCCGTGTATGCCGGCGGTCTGGAGAACTGCTTCAAGACCGTGAAGGCCGCTGCCGATGGTCGCCTTGATTGCAGCTATATTGAAGGCATGGCCTGCTCCAACGGCTGTATTGACGGCCCTGGCACCGTGGGCGATTTCCACATCACCAAGGTGGCCTTGACTCGTTATGCCAACGCTGCTCCTAATCAGGAAGCGTTGGATAAAAAGCACACCAGATAACACAGAGCAAGCAGTGCCCAATGTGTGCCAAGCCGCCTTCTACACGATGTCTTAAATTTTAATAAAATTTATTAAAAGGGTGGTCTGCTCGCCAGCGCCACCCTTTTTAACCACTTGATTAAACTCGCTTATTGCCATTATGAACATGAATTGCTATAATAGTAAGATATAGAGGGGGAATAAGAGCATGAGTACATTTTCTGTGACCTTGAATTATAATTGCAATTATGGCTTTGTAGAATATAACGAAGAGAGCAAAACCGCTGTAGTCACCCTGCCCGTGGCCGAGGCCAAGGCTGCTGTGGAGAAGTTTTTGGCCACGCCGCTGACGCTAGACGTGCCCCAAGGGGAAACCATCCGCGATTTTGTGACCAAAACCCTTGATCCCTTGGCGAGCCTAGAAAACTTCAAGGTTTGTCTGACCCGTCTTTGGGGACCCACCGGCGTGCGCGTGGAATGGAGCATGCCTCCGGGAATGGCCGAGCGCCTGTAATTTTTGCCAACCGTGCCACGCCAAAGTCATTGTTGAAAACTATATCTTTAGCTAGCAAAGCTTGCCTGCCCTACCCGCCCTTGGCTGCAATCGGACCATACTTGCGCACAGCTTCGCTGTTGTCAGAACCGCAATTTTAGTGTATAATGTAATATTATAGCTCATGGTTCCGTAGCTCAGCAGGATAGAGCAACCGCCTCCTAAGCGGTAGGTCGCCAGTTCGACTCTGGCCGGGATCACCATAAAAGCTCAACAGGTGTTCTCTTTATAAAGTCCACGCAAAAGGGCAATTTCCTTCGCGTAGCCATCTAATTCGTTAGGAGTTTCCAGATAAAAGGGCAGCAGTCGTAGCTGCGGGTGGTTAGTCACCGCGGACAGGGCCGCAAGACCAATATTCCCCTCCCCAATGCAGGCGTGGCGATCCTTGTGACTGCCCAAGGGATTTTTACTATCGTTAATATGAATGGCTCGCAGCTTGCTCAGCCCCACAATTCTATCGAATTGCTCCAGCACGCCCTCCAAGTCATTGACAATATCATAGCCACCGTCAAAAACATGGCAGGTATCGAGGCACACGCCCATTTTTTCGTTGAGCTGTACCTTGTCCAAAATAGCAGCCAGCTCCTCAAAGCTGCGTCCCACCTCGCTGCCCTTGCCGGCCATAGTTTCCAGCAGCACCGTGGTGTGCATTTCTTTGTAAAGCACCTCGTTGAGCATAGCGGCAATTTTGGCAATGCCCACCTCGCTGCCCTGCTTCACGTGGCTGCCGGGATGAAAATTGTACATATTCCCCGGCACACATTCCAGCATGGCCAAATCGCCTTCCATAACCATGCGTGCAAAGTCGATGAGGTGCTCTTCGGCAGCGCAGGGATTCATGGTATAGGGCGCGTGGGCCAAAAGAGGCGCAAAGCTGTGCTCCGCACAAAGCTCGCGCAGGGCCCTTGCATCCTCGGCATCCACCGCCTTGGCCTTGCCACCGCGAGGGTTGCGGGTGAAAAATTGAAAGGTGTCCGCACCGATGGACAGGGCTGTTTTACCCATGGCCAGAAAGCCTTTTGTTGATGATAAATGGCAGCCTATATGTAACATTGTTCAACACTCCTAATAGTTGTAGTTTTAGCATCATTATATACTCAAGCTTCAGCCTCAGCAAGGAAACTGTTCATAGTAAAAAAACAAGCTGTTTGTCTCTTGAAAAATGTTGGATTTATACTTGTGTTTGCATAATCTATAAATTATGAAAAAATTATGTAATTATAGTTGACTAAATTTGACTTTTTCTGATATAGTGGATGCATAACGGTGTATACAGCCGTAATCCATTATAAAGGAGGCGTATTATGAGTACCAACAACTCAACGCAACATGTTCAACTTTCTTTAGCTGACCCCACTCCGCTGGGTCTGTTCGGCCTTGCAGTAGTCACGATGGTGGCCTCTGCACAAAAAATGGGAATCGTTTCCGATGTATCCTGGGTGCTGCCCTGGGCTCTGTTCTGCGGTTCCTTTGCCCAAATTTTAGCGGGCATTCTCGATTATTGCCACAAGAATATTTTTGGTGGCACCATTTTCTGCGCTTTTGGCTTCTTCTGGTCCGCTGTCGGTATGAGCTGGATGATTAAAGGAGGCACCTTTGGCGCTGCTCTTGCTGCGGGAGTTGATGCAAAAGCAATAGGCTTCGCATTCTTTGCGTATTTCCTTTTTGCTTGTATTGGTACCATTGCTGCATCCTCTGCCAACCTATTCCTCTTTACTGATATGGTATTGATTGACGTGCTTTTGATTTGCCTTGCTCTGGATGCTTGGGGCATCGGCGGTCATGCTCCCCATGCTATTGCTGCTTATGCAGAAATGAGCATCGCTTTCCTGTCCCTGTATGGCGCGGGCGCATCCTTCCTGAATAATTTCTACGGTCGCACCTTCTGGCCCGTGGGAGCGCCTGTCAATAATTGGAAGCAATAATATTTTTATAAAAACTAAAACAAGCCCAGTCTCTACTCTCAGGGACTGGGCTTAATTTTTATCTTCTGCTGAACACAGGCTGCAAGCGCTGCTCCATGGGCAGCTTGTCCCCTGTCACGGCCAGCTGAGCCATTTCATAGAGCGCTGCCTGAGCGCTGACAGGCTCCAGCTTGTTATGCACCCGGCGATAGGTGCCGTTGGATTGCATCATGTGGGCGCCCACATTGTCCCGCAAATACAAATCTAAAAGGTCCTTGATGCGGCGAATATGCTCCTCCGTTTCCACGGGGAAGAAAAGCTCCACGCGGTCGTTCAAATTGCGGGGCATCCAGTCGGCGCTGGAAAGATACAGCTGCTCCTCGCCGCCATTGGCGAACCAGAAGATGCGGCTGTGCTCCAATTGGCGACCCACGATGCTGCGCACCGTGATATTCTCGCTGATGCCCTCGATGCCCGTGCGCAGGCCACAAATGCCGCGCACAATCAAATCGATGTGCACGCCCGCAGCAGAAGCCTCGTACAGCTTTTGAATCACGGGGTAGTCGATGAGGGAGTTCATCTTGGCAATGATATGCCCCTCCTTGCCCATGTTCACCATGTTGATTTCGTTGTTAATCAAGGAATAAATCTTCTCCCGCAGGCCCAAGGGTGCCATGACCAGCTTGTTCCACACCGGGGGCTCGCCGTAGCCGCTGAGCAAATTGAAGAAGGCGGAAGCATCAATGCCGAACTCATCGTTGGCGGTCATGAGGCCAAGGTCCGTGTACAGCTTAGCGGTGCTGTCGTTGTAGTTGCCCGTGCCCAGATGCACATAACGCTTGATGCCGTTGTACTCCTTACGCACAATGAGGATGATTTTGGCGTGGGTCTTGAGGCCTACGAGGCCGTAAATTACATGGCAGCCAGCCTTTTCCAGGCGGCGGGCCCACAAAATATTGTTCTCCTCGTCAAAGCGCGCCTTCAGCTCCACAAGCACCGTGACCTGCTTGCCGTTTTCCGCAGCGCGGGCCAAAGCCGCCACGATGGGGCTGTTGCCGCTGACGCGGTACAAGGTCTGCTTGATGGCCAAAACCTGCGGGTCGTCGGCAGCGTCGCTGACCAGCTTCACCACCGGGTCGAAGCTTTCGTAGGGGTGGTGCAGAAGGATGTCATTTTGACGGATGGCAGAGAACAAATCGCTGTCGTCGGGCAGCTCCAAGGGGCGTTGGGGCACAAAGGGCTCGTGGAGCCAGGGCCACATGCCCTTGAGGCCGGTGAATTTGAAGAAGCAGGTGGGGTCCAAGGGGCCATTGATCTCGTAGATTTCCAAGTCGCTCACGTCTAGGTTTTCTTCCAAGAATTTTTTGATGCGACTGTTGTTGGTCTTGAAGATTTCCAAGCGCACCGCTGCGCCACGCTTACGCTTGCGCAACGATTCCTCCACCTCCTTCAGCAGGTCCACGCTGTCCTCTTCCTCCAAATCGAGGTCGCTGTCGCGGGTCACCCTGAAGGGCACCACGTCCAAAATTTGGCAGCCCTTGAAAAGGTCCTGGCAGTGGCTGGCGATAATGTCCTCCAAGAACACGAAGGTGCGTTTTTCTTCAGGAGGAATTTCCAAAATGCGGTCCAAAACAGAAGGCACCTGGATGAGGCCCATGCTGTGCTCGCCGTCAGATTTGATCAGCTCCACCGCTAGATTCTGGGTCTTGTTAGCCAAGAAGGGAAAGGGTCTCGAAGCATCCACGGCCATAGGCGTCAAAACGGGATAAATCACCTCGCGGTAATATTCCTCCAGCCAATCCTTGCCCATGTCGGTGAGATTTTCTACACGACGGAAGTGCAAGCCCACCGCGTCCATCTCGCCCAAAAGAGCCATCAAATATTTGGTTTGGGTACGAATTTGCTCATGGGCCGACTCGGCAATGGCCTCCAGCTGGTCCCTCACGGAAAGTCCCGCTGCATCCAGCTTTTCCACGCCGTTGTCCAGGCTATTCCACAGGCCTGCCACGCGCACCATGAAAAATTCGTCCAGATTGGAGGCGGAAATGGCGATGAACTTCAGCCTTTCTAAGAGGGGCGCCTCCTTGAACATGGCCTCCTTCAAAACACGCAGGTTGAATTTCAGCCAGCTCAGCTCGCGATTATAAAAATATTCCGGTTTATTTAATTCTAGCTTTTTCATTATTTATCCACCCGTTCCAAAATCGGTTTAATACCATAAACCTCCTCGAAGAAGGAGGACTTGTCCTCAAAGGTCCACATTTCCAAGGCCAAATCTGTTTTGCTCACGGCCTGAATCTTCAGCTTGTTATCCTTCAAGGTCACGCTGCAGCTGCGAATCTTTTGCAGATAGCTGCGGTCCAGAGCATCTGCCAAACGCACGATGGCAGCCAGCTTGGCCACCAGCGCCACCATGTCCCTGGGCACATAGGGTGCCTCCGGCTTGCTCTGGTCAAAAAGCCTGTTGGCGTGGTAATAGGACGCCAAAGCCACAATGCGCTTTTCCCTGTCGCTCAGTCCCAAAATATCCGTGGAGCAAATCAGCTGATAGGAATACAGGGAATGGCTGCGCATGCAGATATATTTACCAATGTCGTGGAGAATGCAGGTCGCTCTGAGCAAGAGGCGCTCATACTCGCCCATGCTGTAATTTTTGGCAATGGCCTCGAAAATGGTCACCGCCAAGCGCTCCACCTGTTGGACGTGATGCTTGTCATACAAATAACGCTGGCCGATGCAATGGAAAAGGCTGATGAGCTCCTGCTCCCATTCCTTGCACAAGGCTAAATTGGTTTTGCGACCAATGTGCAAAAGCTGCATGCCATCGATGAAGCTGTCCCCGGTGATGACGATTTCTTGGGCCGGCAAAAGGTGCAGCAGCTGCTCGTAGAGGAGCACCGTGGGCAAGGCCAGCTCCGCCACATGCTCCGGAATGTGATAGGCACTGATGAGCTGGGGCAAATTCATGCGCCGCATTTTGGCAAAGAAGCTGTGGAAATCCTCCGCCTTGATGCGATGGACCAGCTGCTCCTCGTCCAAGCCCAGCATGCGCAGCAAAAGCTCCGTTTCTGTGCCGGACAGCACCAAATATTGCACGCTGCTTTGCTGCAGCTGTTGGCGCACAGGCCCGATGGTGCTGCTCAAAAATTCCGTCAACGCTTTATTAAAATGGATGCTCTCCCGGCGGTTGCGGACAAAGCTTTCCTTGATGCGGATGATGCCCACGTGGAAGTTTTCTTGGTAACGGATTTGCTCGTCCTGCACCAAGGTGACGCCAAGGCCGCCGCTGGAAATATCCATCATCAGCATGCCCTCCCGCTCACTGGAGATTTTGGCATTCTTCAGTGTTTGGCGGATGGCCACGAACTTAGTATAAATTTCCTTGGGCATGTCCACGACCTCGACCTCAAGGCCGGTTTTGCTATAAATCTGGTCCAAGAGGAAGATTTGGTTGCTGGCCTCGCGCACGGCGGTGGTAGCCTGCAGCTTGTATTCCTCCACACCGTACTCCACCATGAGGCGTTTAAAGCCCTGCAAAATCTCACAGATTTCTGATACCAGCTCAAAGGGAATGATTTTATTTTTAAAGGTTGCCTCACCTAGGCGTATCCGTCTACTAACGCGCTCGATGACCTTGTATTTATCAAGATTGCGATACTCTGTGATCTGCATACTGATCTTTTCAGAGCCTAGATGAATGGCGGCGAAGGTAGTATGTGTTTTTCGTTTCATGTGCAGCGCCTCCAAACTAATTATATATATTATATTCTGTTTCCCTCGCAAAAGTCCTGCGTCCTTACATAAATTTGACAATTTTACAAGGATTTTAAGTTACAACGCAGGATTTTTGGCTTTTGTGGGTAATATATACATTAGTAATGTGGAGTTACTTGGAGGAAGAGGAAAATGCAGAGAATAGCGATCATAGATATTGGCTCTAACTCGGCGCGCCTTGTTATCAGTCATATCTACAAAAACGGGGCCTATAACATGGTCTATAATCAGAAGGAAGCTCTGCGCTTGAGCCAAAAGGTGGACGGACAGAATTTGCTGACCGAGGAGGCCTTCGCCAGCACCATCGACACCATGCGCAGCTTCGCCCATATGTGCAAGATTTATCAGGCGGACAAAACTATCGCTGTGGCCACGGCGGCCATTCGCAACGCTGCCAACGGTGCAGATTTGGTGGCCAAGGTGGCGGAGCAGACGGGCATCCAGCTGCACATTATTTCCGGCAAAACGGAGGCCTATATCAGCTACTTGGGCGTTATTAATACCTTGGACGTGAAGAATGGTATTATTTTCGACCTTGGCGGCGGCAGCACGGAGCTGATTTTGTTCAAGAACCGCAAGATTTTGGAGAGCGTTTCCCTGCCCTTGGGCGCGGTGAATACCACTGGCATGTTCAATATTCGCAATGAAATGCCTGCCAATGTTTATAATGATTTAAACGCCTTTATCATGAGCCGCTTGAACCAATACCCCTGGCTCAAGCAGAACAATCTGCCCCTCATCGGCGTTGGCGGCACGGCCCGTACTGTGGCCAAGATTATTCAACGAGCGAAAAAATATCCTGCTGTGAAGATTCACAATTATGCCTATCCCGTGCAAACCTTCCGTAGCTTTTTCAATAAATTGCGCTTGACCAATCTGGAGCAGCGCAAAAAGATTTCCGGTCTCAGCGCCGAGCGCAGTGATATTATTTTGGCCGGCAGCAGCATTATTAGCTGTCTTTTAGAGGCCACCGGTGCCAAAAAGCTCATCACCAGCGGATGTGGCCTGCGCGAGGGCCTCTTTTACGATTACTATTCCAAGTCCAATAATGTGCCCCTGATTGCCAAGAATATTTTGGAGCGCAGTCGGGAGAACACTTTGCGCCTGTTCGAGTCCGACACGGGGCATGCACGCCACATTACCAAGCTAGCTCTGGCCATGTTCGACGGCTGGATGGAGCTGCACAAGGTGCGCAAAAGCTATCGCCGCCTCTTGGAGACCGCTGCCCTCCTCCACGACATCGGTATCACCATCAATTTTTATAGCCACGCCCGCCACAGCGCCTACATGATTCAAAATGCCAAGCTGTTTGGCCTGACCCACAAGGAGCAAATCATCACCAGTGCTGTTGCCGGTTGGCATAATGGTGTTTCCAAGAACTACTTCAAGTCCCGCTTTTACAAGGACATGCTCACGGAAAGCAATTGGAAGCTGATTAACAAGCTATCCCTGCTCTTGGCCTTGGCGGAAAGTCTGGATTATTCCGAAATGCGCATGGTCCACACCCTCACGCCCAGCTTCAACAAAAAGAATGCCCTGCTCACCATTCACGCGGAGCATATGCCCACCATCGAAATGCA
>SFRS01000033.1 GCA_004562175.1 bacterium
CAGCTGCGCTTTACAGTGCCTGAGGGCTATACGGTGGTGAAAACTGCTAAAAAGCTGGAGGCCGAGGGCCTTGGCAGTGCAGAAAAGTTTATAGCGGCAGCGAAGGCATATGCTCCCTATGAATATATGCAGACCGATAATCCTGATGTGCTGTTCAAGGCGGAGGGCTTTATCTATCCTGCAACCTACGAGCTGCCAGTGGGCCTGAGCGAGGAAAAAATTCTGGCTGTTTTCGTGCGCCAGTTTGATGAATATATGCAGGATGAAAAAATCCTGCAAGGCTGTGCTGCCAAGGGGATGAAGCTGCGTGACGTGGTGAATTTGGCTGCTATGGTGGAGCTGGAAGCAGTGTTTGCAGAGGAGCAGCCCCGTATTGCCGGCGTCTTTTTAAAGCGCTTGGATATTGGCATGCCCATTCAGTCGGACACCACTATTCAGTATTTGTTGGGCTCCCAAAAGGAAATCATCACCTTTGATGATACAAAAATCAAGAGTCCCTATAATACGTATCAAAATCCCGGCTTGCCTCCTGGACCCATTGCTAGCCCCGGCATGAGTGCTATCAAGGCGGTCTTGGCACCGGAAAAGACGGATTATTTATATTTTGTGGCTGAGAAGGATGGCCACCATCGCTTTACGAAAACCTACAGCGAGCACCTGCGCGCTATTGACGAGATAGGATAATGGTGGAGGAAAAATGACGAGAGCTTTTGTGAAGCCGGAGCTGCTGGCCCCGGCGGGCAATATGGAAAAGGGCAAGATGGCCCTGCTATATGGTGCCGACGCAATTTACTTGGGCGGCAAAATGTTTGGTCTGAGAGCCTTTGCCAACAATTTTGACCTGCCGGAGATTGCGGAGATTGCTGAATATGCTCACAGCTTGGGCAAAAAGGTTTATGTCACTGTGAATATTTTTGCTCATAACGAGGATATTAACAAGCTGCCCGAATACCTGCTGGGCTTGGAAAAGGCCAAGGTGGATGCCCTCTTAATCAGTGATTTGGGCGTGTGGCAAACCGCGCGTCAGGTGGTGCCCAAGATGGCACTGCATGTGAGCACTCAGGCGAACACCACCAATTTTGCCTCCGTGCAGGCGTGGGAGCAGCTGGGCGCCGAGCGCGTGGTTTTGGCGCGTGAGCTTTCTTTGAAGGAGATTGCTGAAATCAGTGCCAAAACTGAGGTGGAGCTGGAAACCTTCGTCCATGGCGCCATGTGCATTTCCTACAGTGGTCGCTGCCTTTTGAGCAGCTATTTAACAGGTCGTGACGGCAACCGCGGTGCTTGCACCCAAGCCTGCCGTTGGGAATATAATATGTATAAGCTGGGTGAGCCAAAGCGCCCCGGCGAGTACTTCGATTTGGAGGAGGATGAGCACGGTACCTATGTGATGAACTCCAAGGATTTGTGTCTCATCGAGTATCTGCCGGAGCTGATGGACGCTGGTGCGTGCAGCCTGAAGATTGAAGGCCGCATGAAGAGCGTGCATTACGTGGCTACGGTGGTCAGCGTGTACCGCAAGGCTATCGATGCCTGCTGGGCTGACAGGGAGCATTACAGTGTGCCTGAGGAGTGGATTACCGAATTAAACAAGGTATCCCATCGTCAGTATACCACGGGCTTTGCTGTTGCCAAGCCGGACAGAGATGCCCAGGTTTACACCAGCTCCAAATATGAGCAGACCCATGATTTTGTGGGCATCGTCACCGGCTACGATGCTGAGCAAAAGCGTGCTTATTTTGAGCAGCGCAACAATGTGAAGGCTGGTGAGCAGCTGGAGCTTTTGATGCCGGATGGGCAGCTGATGCCCTTTGTATTAACAGCAATGCAGGACGAGGAGGGTACAGCTATTGACTGTGCACCCCATGCCCAGCAAAAATTTTCCGCCCACAGCGATGTGGAGCTTTTACCGTTTAGCTTATTACGCAGAAAGGTTGTTAGATAAATGAGCGACAATGCCCCTGAACCCCACAGTATGATTTACGCCCAGGTGGAGCCTGAGCATATAGCGGATGTAAACTGGATTATGGAGGGCTATGAGCACCTGGCCATGGTGAGCACCGTGGACGGCAGCACTGGCCTGATCAAGTTTTACGCAACACCCGATACCTATTTTGATACCATGGATATCATAGAAAACATGCCTTTTGACGTAGAAATTGTTGATAGTTTTGCCAATGAGTGGTAAAATATTAAGGTAATACTGCAATCAGATGGCATTTAAGGAAAAGAGGTCAATTAATGACGCGCATTAATAAAGTATTAGAGCTCATGGCCAAGCTTACAGTGGACAGTGTCATTATCAAGGATGTTACCACGATCCGCTATCTTACCGGCTTTACCGGCGATTCCAGCCTGTTTTATCTGGACCGCCAGCAGGGCATTTTGATTACCGATGGACGCTATACCCAGCAGGCCAAGCAGGAAATGAAAATTTTCAAGGTCTTGGAATATACTCCCACCAATGCCAATAGTATTTGGGAGGCAGCCGCCGCTTTGGCAAAGAAGGCCGGAGCCCAGGTGGTGGGCTTTGATGGTGCCTGCTATAGCTATACTGATTATGTGACGCTGCAGGAGCTTTTGGGTGAGATTCCCATGGAAAGCATGGATTTTAGCAGTATTCGCATGATCAAGGATAAAAAGGAGCTGGAGCTTTTGCTCAAGGCCGCCAGCATAGCCGATGAAGCCTTTGTGGAGCTCTTGGACGATATTCGTCCGGGACGCACGGAGCGCAGCTTGGCAGGTCGCTTGGAGTATTATATGCGTGCCCACGGCAGTGAAAAGAATTCCTTTGACACTATTGTAGCCAGTGGTGCTCGCAGTGCTTTGCCCCATGGCATGGCCAGCGATAAGGTGGTTGAAATCGGTGATTTCATTACCTTTGATTTTGGTGCTGTTTATCGTGGCTATCATTCCGACATGACCCGAACCGTGGCCCTTGGCATGGCTAACTCCTGGCAAAAGGAGATTTACACCATCGTGGAGGAGGCCCAGCTGAAGGGCATGAAGGCTGCCCAGGTGGGGATGACTGGCAGGGAGCTGGACGCAATAGTGCGCAAGGTGATTACCGATTGCGGCTATGGGGATTATTATGTGCATGGTACCGGTCATGGCGTGGGTTTGGAGATTCACGAAATGCCCAACATTAACAAGCGTGGGGAAACGGTACTGAAGACTGGTATGATTTTTACCATTGAGCCAGGTATATACATTCCCGGCAAAGGCGGGGTTCGTATAGAAGATACTGTTGTTTTGACGGATGAAGGCGCCCGTGCCCTGAATGGAGTCAAAAAGCAGCTTATTGAAATTGTTTAAAATTAAAAATTATAGGAGGGCTTCCAATGATTTCCACCAATGAATTCAAAACTAACGTAACTGTAACCATCGACGGCGACGCATGGCAGGTTGTTGAGTTCCAACATGTTAAACCTGGTAAGGGCGCTGCTTTCGTTCGTGCTAAAATGCGCAATCTGTGCACCGGCGCTGTTGTAGAGCGTACCTTCAACGCTGGCGAGCGTATGCCCAAGGCTCGCATTGACCGCCGTGAAATGCAATATCTCTATGAATCCGACGGCATGTATGTATTCATGGACAATGAAACCTATGAACAAACCGAACTGTCCAAGGAAACTCTGGGCACTGCTCTGAACTTCCTGAAGGAAAACATGGACGTGAAGATCATGATCTACGAAGGCCGCGTACTGGGCGTTGACCTGCCCAACACCGTTGAGCTGACCGTAGTTGAGACCGAACCCGGCATCAAGGGCGATACCGCTACCGGCGGCAGCAAGAACGCTACCATGGACACCGGCTATGTTGTTAAGGTACCTCTGTTCATCAACGAAGGCGATGTATTGGCTATCGATACTCGTACCGGCGACTACATCTCCCGCGCATAATCAAAGATGTTTAAAACAGCAGCGTCAAATATGGCGTTGCTGTTTTTTTATGCAATTTATGCATAGGGAGTGTATAAATTGTGGGCGCGATGTGGTATAATGATAAGATGAAAATGGGTGACTGTTTTTATTTGGCGCTGACCTGAAATTTGCCAAGGGGTCAAGGCTTGGTAGACCAAAGTAAGGAGTATTCAAGAGTCGCTGTTATAGAGGAGGTGCTTTGCATGAAGCACGATTTGGACCAGCTGAAGGATGTAAAGCTGCATCCCACATCGGCTAAGACCGAAGACAAAAAACTAAAAACAGATGCAGAAATAGACGAAGAAAATTTAGAGGATTATGGTGACATTCGCATTGCGGACGAGGTTATTCGCATTGTGGCTAGCCTGGCAGCCCAGGAGGTACCGGGCGTGGTGAGCATGAGCGGTGGCCTTACGGACGGCATCAATCGCTTTTTGGGTAAGGAAAATGCCTCCAAGGGCGTGCGACTGAAGTTTGAGGGCAGGACCGTCAACGCCAGCATTTATCTGAATGTGGAATATGGCTATTGCATCCCGGAAATCGCTTTAGAGGTGCAGGAAAAGGTCAAGGAGGCCGTGGAGGCAATGACGGGCTACGAGGTGCAGTTCGTGGACGTGAATGTGGAAGGTGTGGCCAAGCGTGAGACCAAGGAGCTGGAAAAGGAGGCTACCTCCGAGGAAGCCATGGCAGATATTCTGCGGGCTCAGGCGCAGCGGGCCGAGGCCACCGAGGTCAATTCCTTCGAGCAGCAGCTGGCAGGCCTTAGGGATTTCAAGGCCTCTGAGGATGAAAGCAGCAGTGTGAAGGCTATTAAGCGCAAGTATGAGAATGAAGATAAAAATGTAGCACCGAAGGGGCGTTTCGACTTGCCTCCGGAGGAAGAAATGGACGAAAAGCAAAAGCGCTTTTTTGAGGAGGATTAGGAATGGGCATAGCTGATAGAATTATTCTAACCCTATACACTTTTTTAATGGCTGTGGTTTCGGTGTTGGCCGTACTGTGCAGCTTGGGCGTGTTTTCCCACGAGGTGCTGGTCAACTTGGTAAGCTACATTCCCGGCAGTTGGATTTATGCAGTGGGCGGTGTGATTATGCTGCTAGTCAGCCTGCGCCTGTTGGTAACGGGCTTGGGACTCACCGGCATGAGCACCCTGAAGCTCAGCGAAACCGAAAAGGGCAAGGTGCTGGTTGGCAAGGGAGCCTTGGAGGCTTATATCGCTGTGTTGGCCCAGGAGATTTATGGCATTCACAATGTTAAGGTCATCGTGAAGCTGGAGGATGAGGGCATCAACGTGCGCATCAACGCCTCCATTGAGCCCGGCATCAATATTCCCGAAAGCTCCGAAGAAATTCGCACCAATGTGAAGGAAAGCATCAAAAAGGTGACCGGCATTGACGTGAAGGAAATGGAGCTCTTTATTAAGCAAATCAAGGCTAAGGAAGAATAGGGGGCGAAGCTATGTTAAACGATATTATTAGTGATATCTGGAATAATTACCGTGGCCGCCTCTTTTGTTCCGTCTTTGGCCTTTTTGTGGGTGTCATGGTTTTGTGGCTGGGCTTTTTCCAGGCGCTGTTTTTAATGGTTTGTATTGGTGTGGGCTTCTTCATCGGCTACAAGCTGGATATGAAGGAGGACCTGCTGGAATGGCTGGATCGGCTGCTGCCGCCCGGCTATCATAGATAATTTTTAGGGAGAGTGACAAGATGAGTGATAAAATGATTAGACGTATTGCCCGCGAGGTGGCATTGCAAAGCTTGTTCCAAATAGATTTTAATAGCTGTGAGGCGGAGGCTGCTGTGGAGGCTTCTCTGACGGAGCATGATGAGGACAATGCGCCCAAGGCTCACGATTACGCGCTGACCTTGGTGCAGGGTGTGCTTGCCAACAAGGAAGCCATCGATGAGCGTCTGAGTCAGTACGCTATTGATTGGACAGTGGAGCGTATGCCGGCCACGGACCGCAATATTCTGCGTGTGGCTGTTTACGAAATGCTCTTTGCTGAGCAGGCTGTGGCAGCAGGTGTGGCCATCAACGAAGCGGTGGAGGTGGCCAAGGCTTATGGCACTGAGGAATCCCCGCGCTTTGTAAATGGTGTGTTGGGCAAGCTGGCGAAGGCATGAGTGCAGGCGAGCAAGAGCAGGGCAAAGTGAAGAAGGTTTTTCTTGGTATTGATACGAGCTGCTATACTACCTCAGTGGCTTTGATGGATGAGGCTGGCAGTTTGCTAGGTGAAGCGCGCCAAATTTTGAGCGTGAAGCCGGGGCACTGCGGCTTGCAGCAATCGGAGATGGTATTTCAGCATACGCGTAATTTGCCGCGGCTTGTAGAAGAGGCGGTGGGACAGCTGCTTGGCGTGGCTCGGGTTAGTTCTGGTAATGATGTAATGAATGGCGAGCATGCTACTGGCTTGGCAGGGCTTGCTAAGACTGGGTATGAGCTTGCGGCTATAGGTGTCAGCGGTTATCCGAGACCACTGGAGAATTCCTACATGCCGGCTTTTTTGGCAGGAATGAGCGTGGCCCGCAGCGTGGCTGCGGTGACAGGCGCGAAGCTGCATGTTCTTAGTCATCAGGAGAATCATCTGGAGGCCGGGTTATGGTCTGCAGGTGGGCCCAAGGTGGAGAGGTTTTTACTGCTCCATGCCAGCGGTGGCACGACGGATGTATTGCTGGCGGAACGCCAGCAGGATGGACGCTACCGCATCACGGAGGTGGGCGGGAGCTTGGATTTGCATGCGGGCCAGTTTGTGGACCGCATTGGCGTAGCCCTGGGGCTGCAGTTTCCTACGGGGCCGGCGCTGGAGGCGCTGGCGGAGGAAGCGCTGGCGAAAGCTAAGGATATTAGCGGCAGCGAAGCAGTAAGTAATGTTAAGGCTGCAAGCGAGAGCGAGGCGAGCGCGTGTGCAGCCGAGAAAGCAGTGGCTATGGTGGAGATTCCTGTGGCGGTGCGCAAGCTGCAGGTGAGCTTGTCGGGGCCTTGCACGGCGGCGCTCAGGAAGCTGGAGGCGGGTGCGGAGCCCGCGGCGTTAGCGCTGGGCGTTGAGCACGCGCTGGCGGAGACCTTTGCGCGGGTGCTGCGCAATGGGGCGCAGGAGTATCGCGTGCGGGATGTGCTTTTGGTGGGCGGTGTTGGTTCTAATAAGTATATTCGCCAGCATGTGGAGAAGAAGCTTGCCAAGCTGCGCTATCCTGTGCGGCTTTGGGTGCCAGAAGGACGCTACAGCTGTGATAATGCTACTGGGTGTGCGGCCTTTGCG
>SFRS01000034.1 GCA_004562175.1 bacterium
ATTTTTAAATTATTTTTGCATGCCTTTCATGAGCACTGCCTTACGGGACAGGTTAATGCGACCCTTGTTGTCGATTTCGGTAACCTTAACAACGATTTCGTCGCCTACGGAAACTACATCCTCAACCTTTTCCACATGCTCGGTGGACAATTGAGAAATATGTACCAGACCTTCCTTGCCAGGCAGGATTTCAACGAAAGCACCAAAGTTCATCAAACGAGTAACCTTGCCGGTGTAAATCTTGCCGGGCTCAGCTTCAGCGGTGATGCCCTCAATCATCTCAATAGCCTTGTAAGCGGACTCGCTGTTTACGGCAGCGATGAAGATGCGACCGGTATCGTCGATATCAATCTTAGCGCCGGTTTCATCCACAATCTTCTTGATGGTCTTGCCGCCAGGGCCAATAACCTTAGCAATCTTATCGGGGTCCACATGAATAGTGGTAATCTTAGGAGCATACTTGCTGAGCTCCTTGCGAGGCTCGCTGATGCATTCCATCATCTTGCCCATGATGAACTCACGGCCACGCTTTGCTTGAGCCAGAGCTTGGGTAAAGATATCCTTGTTGATGCCATCAATCTTAATATCCATTTGGATAGCGGTGATACCCTTGTCAGTGCCTGCTACCTTGAAGTCCATGTCGCCCAGAGCATCCTCCAAGCCTTGGATATCGGTCAAAATGGTGAAGTATTCGCCGTCCTTAACCAGACCCATTGCTACGCCGGCAACAGGAGCCTTAATGGGCACGCCTGCATCCATCAGGGACAGAGTGCTTGCGCAAACAGAGCCCATGGAGGAGGAACCGTTGGATTCCAGAACCTCGGATACCAGACGAATTGCATAGGGGAATTCTTCTTCAGAAGGAATAACGGGCTTCAAAGCACGCTCTGCCAGTGCACCATGACCAATCTCACGACGGCCGGGGCTGCGCAGGGGCTTGGTTTCGCCTACGGAATAGGGCGGGAAATTATAGTGATGGATGTAACGCTTGGTTTCTTCTGCACCAAGGCCATCCAGAATTTGTGCTTCACGCAGGGGAGCCAAAGCCAAAACGTTCAAAATTTGGGTTTGACCACGGGTGAACAGAGAGCTGCCATGAGGACGAGCCAAGAGGCCTACCTCGCAGGATACGGGGCGAACTTCGTCCAATTGACGACCATCCGGACGAATCTTGTCCACGGAAATGGTGCGACGAACAATCTTCTTCACCAGCTTTTGGGTGATGTAAGCAACGTCCTTTGCATTGTCAGGATATTTCTCCAGGAATACTTCGGCGATTTCTGCCTTCACCTTGGCCACATTTTCTTCGCGCTCCAGCTTGTTAGCGTCCATCAGGGCGTCCTTCAGCTTTTGAGCACCATATTCTTCAATTTCAGTTACCAATTCAGCAGGAGGAATGTACACAGGTACTTCCATCTTGGTCTTGCCGATTTCAGCAACGATTTTTTCTTGGAATTCAACCAATTGCTTGATTACACCATGACCGAACCAAATTGCGTCCAGCATGGTTTCTTCGGATACTTCCTTAGCACCTGCTTCAACCATCAGGATTGCGTCCTTAGTACCGGCAACAGCCAAATTCAGCTCGGAAACAGCTGCTTGGTCCACAGTGGGGTTGATGATGAATTGGCCATCAATCAAGCCTACGCGTACACCGGCGATGGGGCCTTCAAAGGGAATATCAGAAATAGACAGAGCGCAGGAAGCGCCTACCATAGCGGGCATGTCCGGTGCATTGTCAGGGTCAACGGAAACAGCGGTGGCAACGATTTGCACATCGTTGTGGTAGCCCTCAGGGAACATGGGGCGAATGGGACGGTCAATCAGGCGGCTGGTCAAAATAGCCTGCTCGCTGGGACGACCTTCACGTTTAATAAAGCCGCCGGGGATTTTGCCCACAGCGTACATCTTTTCTTCAAAATCAACGGTCAAAGGGAAAAAGTCAACACCCTCACGAGGGGTTTTGGTGCCGGTAACGGCAACTACTACGGCGGTGTCGCCATAGCGTACTAATACAGCGCCATTTGCTTGTTTTGCAATCTTGCCGGCTTCAATGGTTAAGGTTCTGCCGCCAAGATCCATGCTGTAACTATGCATATTCATATGCCTCCTCTTCTATTTTCACACATTGTGCATCAAGTATATATTGTACACGATTTTCTCAAAAACTGCTAGTGTTTTTTAGATTTTTTAGGCAAACAATCTCAAAATAAACACCACTACAGCGCCAATGGCTGCAAAAACGATGAAGGTTGGCAGCAAAAAGAACACCAAAGCCAAAATTCCGCCCAAAATCAGGAGCGTCATCAACAGGCCACTGCCACAGCCAAAGGTGTGCACCTTGATTCCGGGAGTCTGTTGGCGCTGCTGGCCTTGCTCATAGCTCTGACCTCGGCCATAGCCACCTTGCTCATAGCCCCTGCCCTGCCCACCGGACACATTCTTGTTATCCACAGTGCTGCCATCCTCTTCAATGGTCACACCGTCAAAGGTATCCCTTTCATGAGGGGTCAGCACCTGGGCATCCACTTCAAATCGGTAGTGGCAATAAGGACACTCCAACACGCCCTTCTCCACTTCTCGGCCACAAAATCCACATTTCATAAGCAATCTCCTTCTGCTACATCAGCAGCATCAACAATAAGCCTTCCTCATTGATATAACGAGGGTCATGTGGCTCTAGTAAAAGCTTTTCTTCTATCTCATTAGTAGTTCTCGTAATCGTACTCATAGGCACACCATTGCACATGGTAGAAATATGCTCGGGCTTGTAATTATATACTCCATTGGCCTGGACAAAGCAGTTAATAACACCTGCTGCCCAAATCTCAGGTCTGCGGATGGAGGCCACATTTTTGCCGGTGGTGGCCACGTAATCACTCCACAGCTGCTGGGCCAGCTTGATATCAAAGGCACTAAAGGCATAAGGTCGCATGGCGTACCAAATTTCCTCGTTAACACTGTCCTCCAAAATGGGGGCAGGATGATAACCCTGATGCCCCGTCACCTCAGTAAAGCCATCCAGCTTCACATAAGCGGAATAAATCAGGGACATGTGGCGCACGAACATGGGATAGCGTTTGATAAAATCGCCCCAAGTGAAGCTGCCGGTCTCGCGGATACTCATCCAATCCTTGGCCTGCTTCATGACCTTCACAAAGCGCTTGAAGGAGCTCTTGGGAATCTGCATCCCCCTCAGGCAGTTCATGACCATGGTTTGGTTGTAGAAAATGTGACCCATGAAGACCACATTCTCCGTGGTCACATTTTCATCAAAGGGCAGCATCAGCATGTAATCCTCACCGGTGAAGACATTCACACAGCTATAAAGACCATCTTCAGTCCTGCCCGTCACACTGAAAAACACCAGCTCAGCCTTCAGCAGCTCCAGGAGCACATCTCGGCTTACCCTACCATTTTGGCTGAAGCCGATTTCGGTAACGCTATCATAAAAATGCTGCAGCGGGCATTTGTCGTTAGCAATCATGCGATAGTCAAAGAGGAAATAATCCCAAAAGCATTGGGCATATTCTTCGCTACCCGGCTTTTCCTTCACCACGCCGGTCATCAAAATGCCTGCATATAAAAAGGTAGCACGCTCGATATCCTTCTTGTACTTTTTATCCTGGAAAAAGGTGCGCAAAGCCTCCAAAAGATTGTCCAAGCGCTCCCCGATATTCAAGAAAACCTTGGCCGGCAGGTCCGGCGTAGAATACACATTGTAGCGATCAAAGCGAGGCAAAAAATGCCCGTCCTTGTCCAGCATCTGTACCTGTCCATCGACTAAAAGCTTGGCCTTGGCTTCACGTGGTGCGCTAGCGCTGGTGATAATCCGCTTTTTTTGCAAATGGGTGTACAGCTCCGTCATGGTGTCGAGAAAGGAAGCCACCTGCTCAGGTGTTACCACAAAATCCGACACATTGCGAGCACACCAGCCCACACAATCTATGAAATCCTCCTTGGACATGTCGCCCAAAAAGTTATCGGAGTTGCCCAAGAAAATACACAAAACTGTTATATGATCCCAAGCCCGAAAGAGCTCCTCCTCGCTGGCTCCCTGCCAAAGCTTGGTTCGTAAAAAATTTTCCACATAGCTTTGCTGCAGTACTGTATTCCATTCTTCGTCCTGAGCGTAAAAATCTGCTACATAGTCAAAAATATTATCCATTTCTTTCTCCATCAGGTGAAATTAGCGTCCACCTCGCGATATACCTCCTGTAAGGGCACATTATGCTCCCTGGCAGCAGCTGCAGCACTCTCGTACTCTACCGCATAGCGCTCGCCGGCGGGAGTCTCGCAGACCTTCACCTTGATGGGGCCATACATAGTATTGACCTCTTCCTCGTGGCGCTCCAGATAGCTGCGCTCTATCGGCTGACGACGAATGCCAAGGGTGGTGGTTTCAGCGTAAATAATTGTTTCCATGGCTGCTACCTGATGGGGCTTGCACAGCACCTGCAGCTGGTAAGCAGGACGATTTTTCTTCATGTAAATGGGCAGATAGCAAACATCAAGTGCACCAGCTTGTAAAAGCAAATCCATGACATAGCCAAGGGTTTCCCCGGTGATGTCATCTAAATTGGCTTCCAGCTTGAAAACCATTTCTGTTTTAGGCGCATCATTAGTATAGCCAAATCTCTTAGAAAGCATTTTAGAGATTCCATCTATGAAAAAGTCCTCATCACTTTTTTGAGTTATTTCTTCAAGTGCATCCACTGCAAGCTCGTGCTTTTCTTCTGCAAGGGCATCTTTGGTTACGGCTTGCGATTTTTCATAAAACTCTTTTCTACGAGCTTTGCGTTCCTCAGGGTCTTCTTCCTGCTCCTCAGCATTTTCTTTAGCCTCGGCATGCTCAGCTTCGAAAACAGTATTATATTTACTTTCACCCTTGTAAATAGCAAGCAAATCCGGCAATTTAGTGATTTCCTGCACCAGCTGCTCTTCGTCCTCCTGCCCTTGCGCTGCCAGTTCCTCCTTTTGCTTCTTTACATCTGAAGCTCTTTCCAAAAGAATGCTGGCACGCAAAACGCTGGGGAATTTATAAGTACGTTTGCCGACGCCAAATCCCATTCTCATGATACTGAAGTCTTGGGGCATTCTCGGGAAGCGCAGGGCGGCCACTGCAGCAGCACCTGTCGGAGTAACAAATTCGCCCTCCACAGGCATGATTATCATCGGAATTTTGTACTTTTTCAGGATATAGGCAGTTGCAGGCACAGGAATGGGCAAAATACCGTGTTGGCAACGTATGGTGCCCTTGCCTTCACGCACTTCAGCAGTAAGAAGCTCCTTCAGATTTAGGTTATCAAAGCATACAGCAATAGCAATGACATCCACGATGGAATCAAGAGCACCCACCTCGTGGAAATGCACCTCTTCCTTAGCTACGCCATGAGCAGCAGCCTCTGCTTCAGCCAAAATATCAAAAATCTTCAGGGCGATGTTTTTAGCATTCTCAGTCATACGGACCTGCTTAATAATATCAACCACATCCTTGAGGGTACGATGCTCATGGTGGTGCTCGTGTACCTCGCTAACATTCTCCTCAGCCTGATAATCATGGTTGGATAAAATATGGGGCTTATGTGCCTGCAAAAACTCATGACCCGGCTGTACCTCATGCTCATGCATGTAATCATGCTCATTGTAATAGCCATCATGATAGGCACTCTCATTGCCATGGTCCAGCATATGCTCATTTTCCGGCATATGGCTGGGCAACTCATGGTCATGGCAATGCTCATGCTCCTGTGCGTCACCATGCAGATATTCCATATCATGGTCATGATTTTCATGCTCTTTATCTAAAATAACTGCAAAATCACAGCAGTCCAGGCCTTCCTTATCGACACGCCTAATCTTATAAGTAAAGCCAGTAGCAGGAATACTTTTTAAAGCCTTATTCAGGACCCTTTTATCAGCACCCATATCAAGCATTGCCGCCACTAGCATATCGCCACTAATACCTGCATTACATTCTAAAAATAACGATCTCATAGTATAAACTCCTTTCAAACTCTTTATAAAAGTAATTAGTTATATGGTAACAGTTTGTGAGCTGTGATTTTTAGCATAAGAAAATCACCGCGAGCTAACTGTTACCTTATCACTAATACTATTTACTTCCTCTAACAGCCAACCTATTTATCTGTGTCGCAATATACCCTGCGCCATAGCCGTTGTCGATATTTACAACGGACACACAGTTTGCACAGGAATTAATCATGGTGAGCAACGCCGCCACCCCATGGAAGCTAGCTCCGTAGCCAACGCTCGTGGGCACCGCAATCACCGGATTACGCACCAGTCCGCCAATCACACTGGCCAATGCGCCCTCCATACCAGCCACCGCCACAATACAGTTGGCCTTTTGCAGCGCCTCCATCTTGGACACCAAGCGATGCAGGCCGCTCACGCCCACATCGAAATAGCGCTCCACCTTCGCTCCGAAAAACTCCGCCGTTTGCGCCGCCTCCTCGGCCACAGGCACATCAGCCGTGCCTGCCGTGCATACGGCGATGAGCCCTTCACGCTGCTTATTAGGCTTCTCCAGCTTCAAGGTCCTCGCCACCGGCGAATACATGATCTCCGGCACCACCTTACGCACCAGCGCCGCCTGGGCAGGCGTCGCCCTGGTGCCAAAAACCTCGCCCTGCTCCGCCAAAATCCGTAGGAAGATGGCCTGCAAATAGGCATCCGGCTTATTGGGGCAATACACTACCTCCGGAAAGCCGGAGCGTATCTCGCGATAGGTGTCCAGCTTAGCATAGCCCATATCCTCATAAGCCTTGCGATTAAAATAACGCTCCGCTTCTTCAATGGACATATGGCCGCGCTGCACAGCCTCAAGTACAGTCTTAGAGTCCAATTGACTTCCTCCCTTTATAGCAAAGACTTAGTCCGAGGATGCGGACTAAGTCTGTAAATATTCTATTTAATTATTAAAGCAAATTCTTCACCACGGCCAGCTCCATCTTCTCGGAGGCAATGACCTCGTCATGCAGCACGGGTAAATCCTTGAGAGCCA
>SFRS01000035.1 GCA_004562175.1 bacterium
GTCAGCCGCGTGCCCAGTCCCTGTCCGCGCTGGTCCTCAGCGATGGCCACCCTGGTCACCTGGGCCTCGCCTGCCACCAGCCAAAAGCCGGCATAGCCGATGAGCTTCCCCGCCGACTCCATTACCAAATACGTGGTCAGCTCGTTGGCCAGCTCATTGCGCAGCATGTTTTCGTTCCACGCATCATAAAAGGCGGTGGCCTCAATGGTCACAACCGCCGGAATATCCGCCTCCGTCAGGAGGCGGAAGCTTATTGCTGTTGTTGCTTCTTCTCCCACAGTTCCTCTGCCTCTGATCTTCTGATATAGTATGGCTCTAGTCCAAAGATTTTTTTGTCAGCCTCCGGGTCAAACTCGTCCAACGCTGCCCAAGCCACGCTGCTAGCTCGCGGCATGCGCAAAGCTACCGGCGCTTCTCGTACCCATGTGGGCAAGCCATCCGGCACTTTTTTCACTAAGCGCTCGCACTCGCCCATGAACAGCGCAGGCGTTCCCTGCAGTGCGATGCGTTCCAAGGCTTCCTGCGCGTTGACAACAGCCACAGGCGCCAGCTCCACCAGCTGGCCATTCTGCCACTGATACAGAGCTTGGTAAAAATTGCCCTTTTGGGCGTCCAGCACCGGGGATAAAACTATGCCCTCCAGCTGGATATTATAGGCCAAGGCCTTCAGGGTATCCACTCCGTGCAGGCAGCACTGCCAGGCGTAGGCCATGGCCTCAGCAGTGGCAAGGCCAATGCGTAGGCCTGTGAAGGAGCCTGGACCCATGCTCACAGCGAGTAAGCCAATATCCTTCTTCTCCACGCCGGTGCGGGCTAAAAGCTGCTCCAACTGGGGCAAAAGACCCTCAGAATGGGTCATGCCCATATTAATCGTATATTCTGCCAAGAGCTCCCGCTCCCGGCACAGGGCCACTGTGCACACCTTGGTGGCAGTATCAATGGCTAAAGTCAGCATCCTCTTCTACCTCCTTGAGCAAGCGCTCATAGCGCGGTCCCCGCGCCGCCAGCGTCGCTCTGCGGCCCGCGCCCTCATGGCGCAGCACCACCTGTAAATATTCCTCCGGCAGCTGCTCGCTAAAAAGCTCCGCCCATTCAATCAAGGTCACACCCTCGCCTCCGGCGTATTCACCAAAGCCGATATCCTCCAGCTCCTCAGGCCGATTGAGACGATATAAATCAAAATGGCGCACCTCCAGCTCCTTGCCCTCATACACATTCATGATAGCGAAGGTGGGGCTGGTCACCGCCTCGGGCTCCACCCCGAGGCTGGTAGCAATGCCGCGGCTCAAAAGGGTCTTGCCAGCCCCCAAATCGCCGCTGAGGCAAAGCACATCACCATCTGCAAGATGCCTACCCAACAGGCGACCAAAAGCCTCCGTGGCGGCACTGTCCACCAAATACTTTTCCATAAAGCTCTCCTTACAAAAAATCCTTATTGCGAATCAGGGGCTCCTCTACATCCATATGACCGCTGATAGTGGTCACCTTTTGACCTTCAATGAGAATTTGCACCCTTTTGATTTCGGGAAACTCTGTCAATGTGTTGGCAATAGCATAGCAAAGCATCATTTCTCCATAGGAGCCCTGGCTTTTTTTGGTCAGCTCCTTGGAAAAATTCGCGTAAGCCGTGCCCTTTTCGTCCACCTTGAGGCTCAAAACCTTGGTGCCGATGGGGAATACGTCCTCCATGCTGGCATCCTGAGGCTTGGTGCTCACCAAGGCAATCAAGGCATTTTCGGCTACGCTCTTGCCGTTGTCGTTAATCGTAAATTTTTCTGGCAGCAGCTTTTCCCTGCCGTCCGCAGCAGCACGATAGACAATAAAGCTTTGCTGCTTGATTTCCTGCTTGGGCGGAGTCACCGGCGCAGGCTCCTTCTTGCCGAAATCACAACCATTCATCATGACTGCACAGATAAGCAGCATGAGTAAAAAGATCTTTTTCATAAATACTGCCTCCGTTGCTTAAGCAAAATAATTCTCCACGCCCTCTACAATCAGGCGGGCAGTCTTCTTTTGGAACCACTTGCCCTTCATGAGCTTTTCTTCCTTGGGATTGGAAATGAAGCACATTTCTAAGAGCGTTGCAGGCATGCTGCAGCGCTTGACAACGTAGAAATTAGCTTGGCGCACGCCAAGATTGTCCACGCCGAAATTTTTGGCAAATTTATCCTGGATTGCCTTGGCAATCTTCAAATCGTTATCGGTTTTAGGGTAATAGTAGCTGGAGAAGCCACCCACACTCTTATTCACTGAGGAATTGATGTGCAGGCTCAAAAATAGGTCCGAATTATGCTTTTCAGCCACATTCACACGAGCCTGCAGCTCCGCTCTGTCGCTGGCATTAGGCCCGTACACATCCACATCCGTAGTACGGGTCATGTAAACCTTGGCTCCCGCTTTTTCTAAAAGCTCCTTTACCCGCATACTGATTTCCAAGGTAATTTGCTTTTCCTTGAGGCCGCTGGCACCTATGGCGCCGGGGTCACTACCACCATGACCGGGGTCCAGAGTAATAATCTTGCCCTTGATGCCACCACCGGTGCGGAACTTTGTCTTGGCCTTGATAGCCAAGGGCTCTTCCTCTTTAGCAGCGGTATTCTTGCCGGACTTAGCAGTGCTCTTGCTATCACTCTTACTTGAGGGGCCTATCTTGATTACCTTCGGTCCGGTGCTAGTACCGGGAGTTTTGCCCGTGCTTACAGAGGGAGTTTTCGTGGACACCGTGGCTGGCACCGTTGCTTTAGATACATTCCCTTGATTAACAGTGGGCTTTTGAGTAGAAACCACGGGCGCTGTGGAGCTCGGCTTGGTCACTACGGGCTGATTGGCCTCCGCCGCCGGTCCCTTCACCGGACGGGAGCCCACCACAGGCTTGTTGCCCACTACGGGAGAGCTGTTAGCTACCGGCTTATTAGTAGTGCCTGCCACGGCAGTAGTGGATCCTGCGGCTGCTGCAGTTGAGCTAACAAGTTTATTGGTAGCCACAGTACTCTTAGTTGCACTATTATTGACCACAGCAGTTGTTTTGGCAGCAGTCACGTCCAACACAACTCTAAAGGGGCGCCCTGTTTGGGGATCCTTTTTCAGCACAAAGGCTCTGTAGTCACTGCCATTGATTTGCTGGTTCAGTGGCAAATGCACCTCTGTAAAGCTGCCACCGTCCACCACGCGCAGCTCATCCGCCAAAGTACTCTTGATTTTTTTTACCTTGGGCACCTGTCCCGCCACCTTGGCGTTTACGGTCAGCTTCAGCTTCGAGCCCTCCAGCTCCACCGCATAACCAGCCGTGTCCGTAATGTCTACCACCAAACGCAGCACATTGCTCTTGTCCACACCCCATTTAACATCGGTAATCTGGGCCGCATGAGCTACTGCAGTCATGAGCAGCATACAGACCGTCAGGGTCAACAGAAATAATCTACGCACAGTGCCACCTCTTCCGCTTAAAAATGAATTTACTAAGAAAACTTAACATTTTATTATAACATTTTTCTGCTTCTAGTGCAAACGCATGCGGCTTCGTGTCGCACATCATCCCGTGCATCGCTCAAATAGTAGCTAATTTCATCCGCAGCTAAGCCCACATCCTCGCAGGCCATGCTACCGGCTGCTCCATGCAGATACACACCGCACACTGCTGCCTCAGCCAAGGAAATACCCTGAGCCGCAAGTCCCGCAATAATGCCGGTGAGCACGTCACCGCTACCACCCGTAGCCAAAGCACTGGTACCAGTGCTATTGATGTACAGTGTGCCATTGGGACAAGCCACAACTGTGGGCGCACCCTTGAGCACTACCACAGCCTGCCATTCCTGAGCGTATTTACGGGCAACATTGATTCTGTTCCGATTGATTTCTTCCACAGAAAGGCCGGTTAATCGGGACATCTCCCCAGCATGGGGCGTGAGCACCTTGGGAGCAGTCATTTGAGTCAAAACCTCAGTATTGTCCTTCAGTGCCGTGATGGCGTCAGCATCGATAACCACAGGAACCTCACACTTGCTCAAAATATCCCGCACTGCTTCTTGAGTACTGTCGGACAAGCCCAAGCCCGGCCCAATAGCCAAAACATCAGCCTTGTTGGCGCGAGTGAGCACGTCACTAGCAGCGGCGCTGCCCAGCACACCGGGACTGCGCTCCAAAAGGCCGTGCACCATGACCTCGGTGAGCTTCAGTGCCAGCACATCGCGACTAGAAAGAGGTGTGAGCAAGGACACTAAGCCGGCACCAGCCTTCACAGCAGCGTTGGCACACATGGCCGCAGCACCGGTAAAGTCAGGGCTACCGGCACAGACTACCACGCGACCGGCATCACCCTTGTGAGCATCTGCTGCACGTATGGGCAGCAGCTTTTGCACAATTTGCGGTGTAATTCTATATTTACCACTAGCATATTCATCCAGCAGCTTGGTTGGCATACCAATGGAGGCAATACATACATCACCTGCCAACTCCTTGCCGGGATACAGCAAAAAGCCTGTTTTAGGAAGCTCCATTGTCACTGTTATTTCTGCTCGCACTGCGTCCTCGCTGGCGGAGCCATCATCAGCATTGACACCGGTGGGCATATCAATGGACAGCACGTGCTTACCCAGCTTGTTCATCAGCTGGCAGGCACGCCGAGCCGGCGCGCGCAGCTCGCCGGCAAAGCCAGTACCGATGATAGCATCTACCACCACGTTAGCGCGCTCTATTGCCAGCTCCACATGCAGCCAATCCTCTTCGCTCTGCACCTCAGCTAAAGCAATGCCCGCATTCCGCACCATGGCCAGCTCCGCAGCAGCATCGCCGCTAATCTTGTCTAAAGAAGTGCCAATCAAAAAAACCTTGACCTGCACCCCATAGCAAGACAACCAGCGTGCGGCGCCGAAGCCGTCGCCGCCGTTGTTGCCACCACCGCAAAGTACCACAACCTTGCCAAGGGTCGGCATCCTATCAACCGGCGGAACATCAGAATCACGATCTTCATTCCTGAAGTCCCTTAGTAGCTCCATCACCTCGTCAGCCACCTGCTTGGCTGCCGCGTCCATCAAAACCAGTCCCGGAATACCATATTTTTCCGTAGCCAGTTGATCTATTTCCTTCATTTCCTGTGCTGTTACAAGCTTCATGTTATTATCCCTCCATTGTTACATACGCCAAAGCCATTTCTCGGCTATGGCTCATGCTCAAACATATATTTTTTATTCCTAAACGAGCTGCCAGCTCAGCATGATAGCCCTTGAGCTGCACTCGCGGTTTACCTAGCTCATCATTAGTCACCACTATTTCAGTTAATTCACCTCTGCGCAGCCCCGTACCCAAAGCCTTGAGCACGGCCTCCTTGGCCGCAAAGCGGGCAGCGAAGCTGGCCGAGGCCTGCTTCCCACGACTTCTGCAATAAGCTATTTCCTCAGGGGCAAAAACACGCTGCACAAAGGTCTTGCGCTCACATGCCTTTCGCACGCGCTCAATTTCTATCACATCACAACCAACGCCAACAAGCATGTTCCTCCTCCTTCACAATTCATTATTAAATTAATAACTATTTTATATTCTTGAGTCTACTCGTAAAATCCTTTTTTTCCAAGAACATTTCACAAAAAAGTAAAAAGCCTGCCACCATGAAGTGACAGGCTTAATAGTATTAAAGTATTACTTGCCGGGGAAGAAGGGCCATACCATCGGGATAACAACCAAGGATACTACGAAAGCAACCAATACCAGACCAGTACCAGCCTTTACATAGTCCATGAATTTGTAGCCGCCGGGGCCGAGCACCAGAGTGTTCGGAGGAGTACCTACAGGAGTCGCAAATGCGCAGGATGCTGCAACAGCGATAGCCATCAGCACGGCCTTCGGGTCAGCGCCCAATTGCTTGGAAATCGCAACACCGATGGGGCACAAGAGGGCTGCAGATGCAGTGTTGGACATGAACTGGGTCAGGCCGCAGGACAGAATGAACAGAACTGCGGTTACTACCAGCGGAGAAGGTGTGCCGCCCATGAGGCCAACGGTCCATTGAGCGATCAGCTTACCAGCGCCGGTCTTATCCATAGCGCTGGATACGGGCATCATACCTGCGAACAGGAAAATGGTTACCCAGTCGATGGAAGCATAAGCTTGTTTTTCAGTCAAGCAGCCGGTCAATACGCAAACCAGAGCGCCGATAACTGCTGCCATTTCCAAGGTGATACCCTTGATACCCAGAGCCATTACCAAAACAACGGCCATCAGGATAACGCCGGAGATGATCATCTTGTTCTTAGAGGTTTCGTTGGCTTCGATTTCTTGCTCGATTTCTTGGTCAGCAGACAATTCTTGCTTCGGCAGCAAATATTTGCCTACGAACATCATGTAGAGCATGCCTGCTACGGAAACGGGAATACCAATCCAAGCGAATTCGAAGAAGCCAAAGGGCTCCAGACCTGCAGCGGTCAAAGCACCAGTAGCGATAATGTTAGGCGGAGTGCCTACCATGGTGATGATACCGCCCCAACCGCAAGCGAATGCCAAAGGCATCAATTGACGGGAAGCAGGAATCTTAGCAGATGCGCAGATACCCAATGCTACGGGAAGCAAGCAAGCTGCAGTACCGGTGTTGGATAGTACAGCAGACAAGCAGGTACCAACAGCCATCAAGCCAAACATCAAGCTGTTTTCACCGGTACCAACCATTTTTACAACGGTGTTACCAATGGCTTGAGCCAAGCCGGTGTAGAACATTGCTGCACCAACTACGAACATGCCGGCGAACAAAACTACGGTGGAGTTAGACAAGCCGCTAAATACTTGCTTAGTGGGAATCAAGCCTAACAGGCCGCAGGCAATGGCGCCAGCGGTAGCAGTAACTGCGAGGGGAATAAGTTCGGTTACGAAGAATAACGCAATTACGGCCAACAGAATTAAACATTTAATTGCTGGGGACATTTAAAGTTCCTCCTTTAAAAAATATTTATATACAATGCCTCGAAGGGCACCATATATCAGACAGTTTGTTGAGTTTTCAAAGAACTCCT
>SFRS01000036.1 GCA_004562175.1 bacterium
GATTTTTCCACGCGTATGGTAGAACTGCGGGAGCGCGAAAATAAACAGCTCCTCGATTATACTGCCAAGGTGGAAGCTAAGGTGGACGAAGCTTTAGCACCTCGCAGGAAAGCCATTGAGGACAGCTATCAGCTGGAGATTTTTAATCTGCGAGCACTGCTAGAGTCCGTAAAAATGCGCCACAGCGAAAGGGAGGCCTTGGAGGCCAAGCTGAAGGAGGCCCAGCACAAGCGGGGCCAGCAGGTTATGGCGTTGCAGGCCGAAAAGCAGAGCATGATGGAGGCTGAGCTGGCTCCGTACAGGGAGGCCATGCATAAGCGTATGATTGAGGCTGCTGCTGCCTATGAGCAGGATATTTCCCGGCAACGGCAGGGCAAGGACAAGCGTGAGCAGGAAATGCTCAGTGCTGCGCCCCAGGCTTTGCATAATGCTTTAGCCATCATGGATAAAGAAATTACGAAGCAGCAGGAGAAGAATGACCGGCTGCAAAAAAGTATTCACAGTGATATTGCTAGTCAGGCAGCGCGTTTGGCCCACGAAAAGGGCTATAGCGTGATTTTTAAGAAGTACAAGGTCAATGTCAGAGCAGATGACATTACCACTGACATAGTTAATCATTTGCCCAAACAAGCAAAAGAATAATATAAGCGAGGTTGTAAAACATGAAAAAAATTATTGCAGGCTTAATGGTGGCAGCAGCAATGCTGACCTTTGGTTGCAGCGGCCGTAATGCTGCCTTTGGCGTGGTAGATATGAGACAGGTTGAGTCCGAGGCTCAGGTAATCAAGACTACTAAGGAAGAAGTCAACACCAAGATGAAGGAGCTCAAGGAGCAAATGGATAAGGCTATGGCCGGCAAGCAGGGTGAGGAGGCCAGCAAGGTGGTAGAGGATTATTCTGCCAAGGCTAAGCTGGTTCAAAGTGAAGCCCAAAACAAGCTGAAGGCTAGCCTGGATACTGCATTGAATCAGGTTGCCAAGGAAAAGGGTCTGGGTGCTATTCTGATCAAGGAAGCTGTGCCCCAAGGTGGCACCGATGTTACCAAGGAAGTAATCGAAAAAATGAAATAAGCTATACCCCTGAGCGGGCGGTAAGGTCCGTCCGCTTTTCGTGTACAGTCAAGGGGGTTGCTGTTTGGCTGTATCTAGGGAGACGATGGAGGTTTGAAATGGAGAAGAGTGTACAAGAATTAGCTGAATTTTTGCATGGTACGGTGGAGCATGATAATCCGGAGCTGAAGGTAACCGGCGTTAATGGTCTGGTGGAAGCAGGTCCGACGGATATTTCCTTTGCTGTTCCTCCCCATGTGGAGCATTGCCATTTGAGCAAGGCCGGTGTTATGGTTTTGAGCCCGGCGGACCCGGAGCTGGATGGTCGTCCTGTTATCCGCGTAGAAAATCCTCGCGCTGCCTTCGCAGCGCTGCTGGAGCTGTTCCGCCCCCAAGAAGAGGTGGAAAGAGTCATCAGCCCCTATGCCTTTGTTTCTAAAAAGGCCAAGATTGGTAGCAATGTAGCCATTCAACCCTTCGCTGTGGTGGAGGATGATGCGGAAATCGGTGATGGTACCGTGCTCTATCCTCATGCCTATGTGGGCAAGCGCGTAAAAATCGGCCAAAACTGCACTCTTTATCCCAATACCACCGTGCGCGAGGATTGCGTGCTGGGCGACAGAGTGATTCTGCAATCCGGCGCTGTTATCGGTGGCGACGGCTTTGGCTATATCACCCAAAATGGCAAGCACTCCAAGGTGCTGCAAACCGGCAACGTGGTGCTGCAGGATGATGTGGAAATCGGCTCCAACACCTGCATCGACAGAGCCACTGTGGACAGCACCATCGTGGGCAAGGGCACCAAGATTGATAACCTGGTACATCTGGGCCATAACGATATTTTAGGCGAAAACTGCTTGGTGGTTGCCCATGTAGGTATTTCTGGCAGCGTAACCGTGGGCAATAATGTTACCTTTGCCGGTCAGGTTGGTACCGTAGGTCATATTACCATTGGCAATAACTGCGTTTTCGGCGGCAAGGCTGGCATTACTAATAATGTTCCCGACGGCTCTGTCATGGGTGGTTATCCTGCCATGCCTATGAAGGAGTGGCTGCGCCAAGAGGCATATCTGCGCAAGGTGGGCGATATGCTGAAGAAGATTAAAATTCTTGAAAAAGAAATTGCAGCTCTCAAGAAATAAACTAATGCAGGCTTGGGTTACCTTCCATGGTGGAAAAGCCTGTGTCTATAAGGCAGGTTAATACGTGTTAGGTTATTACGCTATTCATTTTTTTAGTAAAATAATGTGCCTATTGCCCCTGTGCTTGCGCAAGCTCTTTGCCAGCTTTGTGGGCAGTGTGGCGGTGCTGGTGGTGCAGGATTGGCGCCTGAAGATGGCTCAGGCCAATGTGCAGGAGTGCTTGGGCGTGACTCCTGAGCGAGCTAAGCAAATTGCTGAGGACAGCCTGCGCCGGTTTGGGCGCATGGCGGTGGAGGTTTTGCGCTTCCCACTGCTCAACAAGGACAACATCAGCCAAAACGTCAAGGTAGAGGGCCTGGAGTATTTGGAAAAGGCCTATGCCGAGGGCAAGGGCGTGATTATGTGCACGGGTCATTTTGGCAACTGGGAGCTTTTGGGTGCCACGGTGGCGCTCCATGGTTATCCCATGCTGTCCATTACTCGCAAGCAAAACAATGCCAACATGGACAAGGCCATCAACGAGTTTCGTCAGATGGTGGGCCAGAAGGTGACCTATAATCGTGGTGAGCACGGACTTTTGGCCATCAGCCGCATGCTGAAGGAAAAGAACCTCTTGGGCGTTTTGTATGACCAGGACACCAATGATGATGGTGTGGAAATCGATTTGTTCGGCAAGCATTCCGTGATTCCCCTGGGACCTGCGGCGTTGTCCCGCCTGTATGGCTCCCCTATTTTACCGATTTTTTTACACAACAATGATGACTGGACCTGTACGGCGAAGATTTATCCGCCCCTGTACACTCCGAAAACCAAGGACAAAAAGCAGGATTTTTATCAGGTTACCCGTCAATTAGTGGATATTTTAGAGCAAGAGATTACTGCGCATCCAGAAATGTGGTTCTGGGTGCATGACCGCTGGAAGGACGGCCGGCAGCGGTTTTATAAGAAAAAATAAATTGTCGAAGGAGGATGAAGATGTCCGCAAATATTCAAGAATTCCAGCATACAATTGCTAAAGAAGTGTCTTATTCCGGCATCGGCCTGCATTCCGGCAAGGATGTTTTGATGACCTTAAAGCCTGCTGCAGCCAATACCGGCGTGACCTTTATCCGTACAGATTTACCGGGTAAGCCGGAGATTCGAGCTCTGGCTGAAAATGTGAGCTCCACCGTGAAGGCAACCACCCTGAGCGAGCATGGAGCCGAGGTGTTCACCGTTGAACATTTGATGGCCGCTATTTCCCTCAGCGGTGTGGACAATATTCGCATTGAAATGTCCTCCCCCGAGCCCCCTGTTACCGATGGCAGCGCCAAGGTCTTCAGCGAGCTCTTGGACGAGGCCGGTATGGTGGAGCAGGAGGCCGAGCGCAAGGTTTATGCGGTTGATAAAGCCTTCTCTGTTTATGATGGCGACCGCTATATCACTATTCTGCCCTATGATGGCTACCGCATTTCCTTTACCTCTATCAACAAGCATCCCATGCTGGGAACCCAGTATTTCGATGTGCTGCTGGACAAGGAAAGCTTTAAGAAAGAAATTATGCCCGCTCGTACCGTGGCCTTTACCTATGAGCTGGAGATGCTGCGCAAAATGGGCTTGGGCTTGGGCGGTTCCTTGGAGAACGTAGTTGTTTTTGACGAGGAAAAGATTTTGTCCGAGCCTAGATTTGAAAATGAATTGATTCGCCACAAGATTCTCGATGTGATTGGCGATTTATTCTTGCTGGGACCCATCAAGGCCCATGTCATCGCTGTGAAAACAGGGCATGCCTTCAATTCCCAGATTGCTAAACAGATTCAAGCCTATAGAACAAAGGAGGAGTAAATCATGACCGTATTAGATATCAATGAAATTAAAAAAATTCTGCCCCATCGTTATCCCATGCTGCTGGTGGACCGCATTCTGGAAATCGAGCCTATGAAGCGTGCCGTTGGCATTAAGAATATCACTGCTAACGAAGTGCAATTTTTGGGTCACTTCCCCAATGAACCCATTATGCCCGGCGTACTGCTGATTGAGGCCATGGCTCAGGTTGGCGGCGTAGCTATGCTGTATCCCGAAGAAAACCGCGGCAAGATTGCAGTTTTTGCCAAAATTGACAATGTGCGCTTCCGCAAACAGGTTGTGCCCGGCGACCAAGTAGTAACCACCGCCGAGGTTACCAAGATTATGCGTGGCAATATGGGCATCATTCACTGCGAGGGCAAGGTTGATGGCAAGGTTGCCTGCGAATGCGACTGCACCTTTGCTATTATGGATCCCAAGGAATAACAAAATTTTATCTAAGAAGCAGAAATATGTAGTATAAACAAGCTAAAGGGCTTTATTCAGAGTAAATTAAGCAAAATCAGCTTATTTAGCCTGTGAAAAAAGCCGTGCGGGGATGATTATAATACTATATTCAAATTTAATTGTTTGATTAAATTTTATGGGGAGTGAAAGTAATGAGTTCTGTGATAATGCCCGAGAGTGGTATTCATGAGACTGCTATTATTCATCCGTCCGCAATTCTTGGGAAGAATGTTGCTGTTGGTCCTTATGCTGTAATTGATGAGGACACAGTAATTGGTGACGGCTGCGTAATCGGCGCCCATGTAACCATTCATAAATATACAACTATTGGTAAAAACAATCGCTTCTTTCCTGGCTGCTCCATTGGTGCTGCGCCCCAGGATTTGAAGTTTGTTGGCGAAAAAACCACTACCATTATCGGTGATGGCGGCACCTTCCGTGAGTGCTGCACTGTCAACCGTGCTTGTGGCGAGGGCAATGAGACTCGCATTGGTAACAATATTTTGATGATGGCCTACACCCATGTGGCTCATAACTGCATCGTGGGCAATAATGTTATTATGTCCAACGTAGCTACCTTGGCCGGACATGTTATTGTGGAGGACCGGGCTGTAATCGGTGGTCTGTCCGCAGTGCATCAGTTCTGCAAGATTGGTCGCAATGTTATGGTTGGCGGCATGGCTCGCGTGAGCCAGGATATCCCACCCTTCATGATTGTTGCCGGTGACCCGGCCTTTGTTTCCGGCCTGAACAGCGTGGGTCTGTCCCGTGCAGGCATGCCGGCAGAGCATCGCAGCGAGCTGAAAAAGGCCTTCCGCATTCTTTATCGCAGTGGCCTGCCCTTGCAGGAGGCTATTGCTACCATGGAGTCCGAGCTGGAGAGCTGTGAGCCTGTAGAGCATCTCCTGCGTTTCCTGCGCAATGTGGAGCGTGGCATTATTCGCACCCGCAAATAATTTTTTGAGGCTGAGGATAAATGGAAGTTTTAGGCGTATTATCCGGCATTGGTCATTTGCCGGTGGAGGTGGCCCGCTCTGCCAAGAGCTTGGGCTACGAGGTTGTAGCGGTGGGCGTGGTTCCCGGCATTGACGAGGAGCTGGAGCCCAGCGTGGACCATTATTACGATATCAATATTGGCAAAATAGGCAAGATTATTTCCACCTTGAAAAAGCACAAGGTGACCAAGGTAACCATGATTGGCAAGGTAACCAAGGAGGTGCTTTATAAGGCGGGAGCGATCGTGCCTGATTTGCGTGCCATAAAAATTTTGGCTAGCGTGCCCGACCGCAAGGATGACACCATCATGAATGCCATCGTCAAGGAGCTGGAAAGCGAAGGCATTGAGGTCATGGACCAGACCATCCTCATTAAGCCCCTGCTGCCGGCCCCCGGCGTGCTCACCAAGCGCAAGCCCACGGAGGCCGAGCTGGCGGACATGGAATTTGGCTTTGAGATGGCCAAGGCCATCGGTGGCTTGGATATTGGCCAAACTGTGGTAGTAAAAAATCGTGCCGTGATGGCGGTGGAAGCCATCGAAGGCACCGATGCCTGCATTCTTAGGGGTGGCTATTTGGGTAAGGGCGGCGTGATTGTGGCCAAGGCGGCCAAGCCCTCCCAGGACCAACGCTTTGATATTCCGGGCTTTGGCACCAAAACCTTGGAGTCCATGATATATGCCGGAGCCACCGGTATCATCATCGAGGCTGGCAATACCCTGATTGCGGAGCGAGAAAAGGTCATCAAATTGGCTGATGAACACGATATAACCATCTTGGTGAAATAATTTAAGAAAATATTTGGAAAAAATTTCGCAATTCTTAGCGGCTGATAGCGTATGTCAGCCGCTTTTTGTGTTATAATATACTGTGAAGTATTGTAAGCTTTCATGAGGAGTTATTATGGCAAAGATTCTCATTTCCGCCGGGGAGGCCTCCGGTGATATTCATGCAGCGGCTGTGACTGCTGCCCTCAAAAGAATAGATAATACCACAGAGGTTTTCGGCATGGGCGGGGACGAGCTGCGCGCTGCCGGAGGCGAGGTGCTCTTTGATATTAAGGAGCATGGAGTGATGGGCTTTGTGGAGGTCATCAAAAAGCTGCCCGACCTGTTCAAGCTGCGCAGTGATTTTGCGCGTGTCATGGACGAGCGCAAGCCTGATTGCTTGGTGGTGGTGGACTACCCCGGCTTTAACATGAAGCTGGCCAAGGTGGCCCACGACAAGGGCATTCCCGTCGTTTCTTACATTGCTCCCTCCGCTTGGGCTTGGAACAAGGGGAGGGCCAAAAATGTGGCCAAAATTGTGGATAAGGTGGCCTGCATTTTTCCCTTTGAATATGATGTGTATAAGGAGGCCGGTGCTCCTGTGGAGTTCGTGGGCCATCCGCTGTTAGATATTGTGCATCCTGCTATGGAGCGCGCTGAAGCTGAGGCTTGGGTGGGCAAGGAGCCTGACCGACCGCTGGTGCTGTTGATGCCCGGCAGTCGCCTCATGGAAATCGAAAA
>SFRS01000037.1 GCA_004562175.1 bacterium
TCATCCCAACGCTTGCTAAGAGCGATGATTTTCAGCCCCTGCATGCTCTTGCGCAGCTCCGGCACCAGCTTCTCCGGCTGGGCAATGGTGTAATCCACATCCAAGAGCAAAATTTGTGGCCGCAAGGCTACCAGATTATCAATACCACCGGCACCACTACGATATTCAGTTGCCTGATACTCCTCCAGGTTGCCCAACACCCGCAGCATTCCTGCCCGGTTTTCGTTGTCATCATCCCAGATGCACACTCGAATTTTTTGTACCATAGTATTGACCTTCACTCAAAGATAATATCTATTATAAAGTAAAATGCTTATTTAAACAAGCTACCAAACCAGCTGCTGATACCGCTGCTAGTTTCTTCCTTTTCGCCCAGCTCCTCACTGACCATGTCGCTGATCTCATCAGCTAGCTTATTGGGGGCTTCAGTGAGCACCACTGGCTTGGCCTCCTTGATGGATTGCATAATCCCTTGGTAATCATTGCTGATGAAATATTGGAAAGGACGTCCGAGAAGTGCTTCCACGTCCTTAGTGCTGATTTGGGTTTCCGCCTTGTTGCGGTTCAAAATCAAGCGCACCCTTTGGTAATCAAATTGCAGCTTGTGCAGTGTATCCAAACCAATCTTCAAATCCTTGATGGAAGGAATGAAATCCACCACACAGGGCAAATACAGCACATCGGTCTGCTCCAAAATGGCCATACTAATTCCGGTAAAGCCAGTGGTGGTGTCCAGCAGGATGTAATCATAATCATCCCGCAGCTGGTTGATGGCCTCCACGATGGTTTCTGCATCGATGATGAAGCCCTCGTCCACCTCCAAGGGGGCTGCCAAAACCTCAAAGCCAAATTGGGTTTCTGTCATGCAGCTGGCCGTGTCCCGCTTGTCCTCCTCCTGCTCGTAATAATCGAAGAAGGTGCGATTGGGCTTGATGCCCAAATAATTGCACACATCGCCAAACTGCAAATCCAAATCGGCCAAGCACACCTTGTAGCCGCGCTCCGCCAAATCCGCCGCGTAGTTCACCGCCAAAACAGTTTTGCCGACTGCAGAAGCAGTACTGAAGAAGGTGAATACAGAGCCCTTGACATCCTCATTTTTTCTTTTTCTTTTTGGACTTTGGTTGTTCATATACTTCACCATCCAAAACCTGCTTATCCGTCAGCTTGGACAGGCGGGCTGCCTCATCGGACATAATGGGTTTATAATCACTATCTACCAGAATCGGAGTCAAGAGAATAATAATCTCCTTCTTCTCTCTGGATTTAGAGGTTGTACGGAAGAATTGTCCCAAAATGGGAATGTCACCCAAGAGAGGGATCTTTTGGATGGACTTGCTATCTTCAGAAGAAATCAAGCCACCAATAGCCATGGTCATACCAGGTCGCATTTGCACATGAGTAGTAGCCTTACGAGAACGCATGCCCGGAATCTTGCTACCGTTACTGCCATTAGCTGCAATGGCAGAAGACCAATCCAAGGAGCTAACCTCAGTATCTATTTTACTGTCTACCGCATTATCTTTCATTACATTAGGCTCGATATTCAGCTTGATACCATATTCACGCCATTCCACAGAAATAGCATTGTCACCGGTATTTACAGGAACAGGAATCTCGCCACCAATAAGAATTTCAGCCTTGTCACCACTCATGGCGATAATATAAGGTTGGGACAAAATCTTAGCGTCACCCTTTTTTACAAGAGCATTTAATTGGGCATTGATATCGGAATAAGAGCCAAACCAACCGAAAATTTTGTTGCCATCAATAGTATTAGTTGCACTTTGGCCCAAAGCAAAGGAGCCTGGATTACCAAGAGTGGGATTGCCATTGTCGTCTTGAGAGTTGTTAGCAATAGCAACACCGAGCTCCTTAGCCTTGCTGGAGTTGATTTCCACAACTCTGCTCTCGATACGCACCTGCTTAGGCTTGGTCATTTCCAAAAGGTTGATGACCTCGCCGCCGAAGCTAGCCGCAATTTTTTCAGCGCGATTCTTTTCGTATTGGTTTTCCACCGTGCCCTCCAACATAATGCGTCCGCCGGACACATTCACTGTCACATTAGGATAACCAATTAATTGAGCGATTGAGTAAGCCATGCCGGGGTCGGTGCCGTTAACAACAACCTCAAAGGTCATATAGATATCGCCCTTCCACACATGCAGGGAAGTGGAGCCTACCTTTTTGCCCACCAGCATATATTGTTCAGGTGACAAAATCACCACATCAGCAATTTCGGGATTGGCAATGGCCACCTGGGTCACGCCACCACCATAATAAATATTGGAACGATTGACACCAACCTGCAATCTTTCCGCCGCCAAGACAGAACCCGTCCACAGCAGACAACACAGAAGCAAGCCCATAAGAATTTTCATTATCTTCATCATTCAAGCTCCTCCATGTCCGTCTCAGCGACTAATATTGGTGCCGCGAATTACGGTCACACCATGATTGGCAGAGGGACGCACCACGCCTTCGCCACCACTGGCAGCGGGAGCTGCAGGAGCCATGCCACCGCCGCCCACTACAGTAGCTCCATAGAACTCTTCTTCAGTGGGCTTGGCAGGACGCAGCATGAAGGACACCTTGCCCTCCTGCTGAGCCATGCGCAGTTGGATAGCTTCCCTGGGGTCCAAAGCAAGCGTCAAAGTTCTAGCGGCTTCGTTCTTTTTGGCGCTGTTCACAGAATTCATATCCGTGCTGCCCACAGCCAAAACCAAAACGTTTTGCAGTACCAGTCTGCCCACGGAGGGCAAGCCATTCTTGGCACCTTGGATGCAAACCACATCAATGCGAGTGGAAGGACGGATGAAGCCGGCCACGCCGCTGATGTCGTCCACGCTGAAGGTCACAGCACGTTTATCCTTAGGAATGCTGTTGACAAAGGTGTTAGTGGCACCATTGCCATTCAAGCGTTTGCGAGTAATTTGGTCACCGGAGTTCACCGGCATGCGAATGGTCTTGCCCACCGCATCGGGAAGAGTGCGCAAAGCATCAGGTTGGGCCAGATTATTGGGCACCAGCTCCAAGCGCACCATCTTGTCCGTGAGGACAGTTCCGGGAGCAATATCCATGGCTGCCACCACTACGGACTTTGTATTTTTCTTTTCTTCCTTGGGCTCAGCCTTGGACAAATAGGAATATATCATAATGCCACATACTACACTCAAAATTGCTGCCAAAATCAGCAGCACCTTGGGGGACAGCTTACGCATTTTTCACCAGATCCCTTCTCTTGTTTCCTTGGGACTCCTTGCTTTCGCATCAACAAAAGCACCCAACAAAAATCTAAACACTATTCGCTCTTACTCAACTTATATTATACTCATTTGTACCCCAATATACAAGAGTCTTCTTAGAAATTTTTTAGTTTTTGATTTTCACTCATTATAATCACTGTCTAAACAGTTATATATTTTTGTCATTGAAATACCCTAGTTATTTGGTTCTGATTGCTACTGCATAAAAAATTGACGCCAGCAGCGGCGTTGTCTACTAGCGTCTTTGGATAATAATTATTTATTAGCCTCTTTGTGTATAACATGTGCCAAAACAGTGATACCACGGCAAATATCGTCCAGGCTGGCGAACTCTGCCGGATTGTGGCTAATGCCACCCTTGCAAGGGATGAACACCATGGTGGTAGGCGCAATTTTCGCCATATGCATGGAGTCGTGACCGGCGCCGCTGTTCATGTGCAGGAAGCTGTATCCTAGCTCTTTGCAGATGCCTTCGGTTTGCAATGCCAAGGTCTTGTCCAAGGGCACAGGACTGTCGGCAGTCAGCATTTCGATGCGCACGCCCACTCTGTCGGTGACAGCCACATTTTCGGCCTCCGCTTGGATGTTTTCCAAGGTGCGCTTGATGCTGGCAGGCTCCACGCCGCGCACATCCACCCACAGGGTTACTGCTCCCGGCACCACGTTGATGGACCCCGGCTCCACCTCCACTACGCCCACGGTACCTACGGTACCGTGCTCTTTTTCATCCTCAGCGCTTTCATTAACTGCCAAAATCAGCTTGGCCGCAGCCACCAAAGCGTCTCTACGCATGCCCATGGGAGTGGCGCCACTGTGATCGGCCATGCCCTGCAGATGAATTTTGAAGCGGGTGGGCGCGGCGATGTTGTGCACAATGCCGATGTTGATGCTCTTCTCCTCCAGCACCTTGCCCTGCTCGATGTGCAGCTCGCTGAAGGAAGCAAAGGAGCCGGGCGCGAGAATCGCGTCAGCGGCTCGCGCCGGGTCGCAGCCCCATTGGCGCAGCGCTTCTTCGAAGGAGATGTCCCCCTTTTTGCCGCCCTTGCTGAGCTTAGCCACAGTCGCTGCGCCAGTGAGCAGCTTGCTGCCCATGGTGGCGAAGCCAAAGCGGCTGGACTCCTCGGCGCGGAAGATCAGCACTTCAATGCTGCGCTTCAGCTCCGCGTCGCGCAGCATGTACAGTGCTTCCAGCGCGCCGACTACGCCGCACATACCGTCATAGGCACCGCCGTGAATGACGGTGTCCAGATGGCTGCCGCACCCTACGGGCGGCAGCGTGCTGTCCACCCCTTCACGCCGCAAGAACACGTTCCCCACAGCATCCTCCCGGATGCTGAGCTGCAAATCCTCCACCTGCTTTAAAAGCCAATTTTGCGCTTCTTTATCCAAGGGGCTATAAGCCAAGCGGGTCACTCCCTCCTCCGAAGCAGTGAACTTGGCCAAGCCCATCAACAAAGCATTTACTCTTTCTCTATTAACCTCGTGCATATTTTTCCTCCTCATTATCAATAAAGCATTAAAAGCAATAGCCTGCATCATAGGCGACACAGGCTAAGTATAAATAATTTTTATTCGTTCAGCAAATTCAGCTTCGCAAACAGCTTGAACAGCAAGCTCATAATGATGGCCACCAAGGTTGCCAGCACCATGCCCTGCACGGAGAAAGCACCAAAGGTGAGCTTGGCGCCGGACAGACCAATAATCATAATGACGGAGGTCATGACCAGATTAGAGGACTTGCTGTAGTCCACCTTGCTTTCCACCAAAACGCGGAAGCCGCTGGTAGCAATAACACCGAAAAGCAGAATGCAAATGCCTCCCATAACCGGCACAGGAATGCTGTGAATGAGCTGGGACAGTTTGCCACAGAAGGACAGGATGATAGCGAAGACTGCCGCACCGCCGATGACCCAAGTGCTGTAAACCTTGGTGATGGCCATAACGCCGATGTTTTCACCATAGGTGGTGTTAGGAGTGGCGCCGGCAAAGCCGCTGAGCACGTTGGAAAGACCATCTGCAAACAGGGAGCGGGACAGGCCTGGGTCCTTGATCAAATCCCGGTCCACAATGTTACCAGTCACTACCAAGTGACCGATGTGCTCCGCCAAAACCACCAATGCCGCCGGAGCGATGATCATGATGGCATTGAAGTCAAATACAGGTGCATAAAATTGGGGCAGCTGGAACCAAGGTGCATCCAGCACGGGCTGGAAGTTCACCATGCCCAAGCAGAAGGCGAAAATATAGCCACACACCACGCCGAACAAAATGGGGATAATACTCATAAAGCCCTTGAAGGCCACGGAGCCGATGACGCCCACGGCCAAGGTGAACATGGACACCGCCACATTGCTGCCCACGATTTTGTCACCGGTGAGACCCGCCATGCCCGCAGCAGTGGGAGCAAGCTCCAAACCAATAACCGCGATGATGGCACCCATGGCAGCAGGTGGGAAAATCACATCAATCCATTTAGTACCCACCAGATGGATGATGAAGGAGAACAGCATGAATAACAAACCGAAAACAATGAAGCCAGACTGCGCGTGATTATAGCCGCTTTGGGAAATAATCAGCATTACAGGGGAAATGAAGGCAAAGCTGGAGCCCAAATAGGAGGGAATTTTGCCCTTGGTAATGAAAATGTACAGCAGTGTGCCCACGCCATTCATGAAAAGACAGGTTGTGGGATTTACATTGAACAGGAAGGGAACCAGCACGGTGGCGCCAAACATGGCAAACAGGTGCTGTAAGCTCAAGGGAATGTTTAATAATAGGGGTGGTCTTTCTTCGACCTGGATAACTCTGTGCTCCAAAGCGATCAACCTCTTTTCTTTGTATTTGCTACTGTAAATTTTATGCTGATTTGGAAGTAATTGCAAGAGGGTTACTGCTATTTCTGCATGTATACTTGCTGTGCCCTCCGCCTGCAAGCTTGCCGACGATTTGCAGAAAAAGCTGCTTTGCGAAATTTTTACGTCTTGGACTAGATTCTGTTGCATTTCTGCTGCCAGTTTTCTTGACAAAAGCGCACATAATGTTATAATAAATTTGTTGTAATGTAAACAAGTCCTTACGTAGAGGACTGCGTCCCCTGCGTTCTTCATGTATAGAAGGAGTCTTTGAATGCTGAATATTCTTTTTGCCCTTTTTCTTTTTGGTATGCTGGTGACATTATGCATTAGGGTATTCACCCGCGCTGTACTCCAGGAGCAGCCGGTGAATAGCAAGGAGGCCGCTCTTTTAGTGGCACTGTCCTTGGGCTGTTTGTTGGCTCTCAATGCCGGAGCTAGTGCTGTCTACCACACCCAGCTGATTTCTTTTTAACCCATGATTTACTAAACCCGCACCGCTTTACCGTCGGTGCGGGTATTTTTATTTACCAATAACATTGGAATACGCCGTTTTTACGCTTACGCCGTCAAGGCTCCCCAGCTTGCCGGACAGCGCACTAATGGCGTCATTGGGAGCGTCCACTGCCACGCAAATAATATTTACATTTTTAGCTCTGTAGGGTAAGCCCATGCGTCCGATGATGTATTTGGCATAATCATGCAGAATGGCATTGAGCCTCTCCACAGCCTCTTCCTTAGAAACGATAATCGAAATAACTGCTACTCTGGTATCCAT
>SFRS01000038.1 GCA_004562175.1 bacterium
CAACCTTTGGCATTTTGGACGCCCATCTGCAGCGTGCCATCCATCTGGCCTTTGGCTTTTTGCTGATTTTCCTGCTGTATCCTACGAGGCAATCCTGGTCCAAGACCAAGATGAATCCTATTGATGTTATCTTTGCTATTGTGGGCGCATGCTCTGCTTTGTACATCGTTGTGAACTACGGTGAATTGGTGCTGCGTGCCGGTATGAACACGGAAACGGACTTTATCGTGGGCCTTATCGGTACCATCCTGGTTTTTGAGGCAGCCCGTCGCGTAGTAGGCTGGCCCATGATTATCGTGGCCTTCGTCTTCCTGCTGTACGCCTTCTTTGGTCCTTATGTGCCCGGCATCATGGCACACCGTGGCGTGGGCTTGGAGGAAATGTTTGACCATCTCTTCTTTACTACAGAAGGTATTTTTGGTACCCCCATGGGTGTATCCTCAACCTTCATTTATTTGTTCATCCTGTTCGGTGCTTACTTAGAAGCAACGGGCCTGGGCAAATTCTTCATCGACTTGGCCAACGCCATTGCCGGCTGGGCAGCCGGCGGTCCGGCTAAGGTAGCAGTGCTGTCCTCCGGACTCATGGGCACCGTATCCGGCTCCTCCGTTGGTAACGTCGCCGGTACCGGCTCCTTCACCATTCCCATGATGAAAAAGCTGGGCTATCGCCCCGCTTTTGCCGGCGCTGTAGAAGCCGCCGCTTCCACCGGCGGCCAGCTGATGCCCCCTGTTATGGGTGCAGCAGCCTTTTTGATGGCTGAATTCGTAGGCGTGCCTTATTTCGACGTTGTGAAAGCGGCAGTTATTCCTGCCATGCTGTACTACATCGGCGTATGGCTGGGCGTTCACTACGAAGCCAAGAAATTTGGTCTGAAGGGTACTCCTCGTGACCAGCTGCCCAAATTCAAGGATTTGTTCCTGGAAAAGGGCCATCTGGCCATCCCCTTGATTGTTATTATTTACCTTTTGGTAAGCGGTTATACTCCCATGCGTGCGGCTTTGGCTGCTATCGCATTGAGTATTATCTGCGCTTGCCTGCGTAAATCCACCCGCATTTCCTTCAAGCAAATTATCCAAGGCTTGATCGATGGCTCCAAGGGTGTTTTGGGCGTGCTGATTGCCTGCGCCACCGCCGGCATCATCATCGGCGTTGTTACCAAGACCGGTGTAGGCCTGAAGGTTGCTACCGCGTTGCTGGACTTGGCAGGCGGCAAGCTGCTCCCGGCTATGTTCTTCACTATGATCACCTCTTTGATCCTTGGTATGGGCGTGCCCACTACTGCGAACTATGTAATCACCTCCACCATTGCGGCTCCGGCCTTGATTCAAATGCAGGTGCCCGTGTTGGCAGCCCATATGTTCGCCTTCTACTTTGGTATCGTTGCTGACGTAACTCCGCCTGTTGCCTTGGCAGCTTATGCTGGCGCCGGTATCGCCGGTGCGAACCCCATGCGCTGCGGTGTTATTGCTGCGAAGCTGGCCATTGCGGCCTTCATCGTGCCGTACATTTTCGTACTGGCTCCGGAGCTTCTCATGATCAACGCTACTGCCTTCACCATTACCTATAGCGCTCTGACGGCGATTATCGGTATGTGGGGTGTGTCCATGTCCATGATCGGCTTCTGCCAAAACCTGCTCAACACTGCCCAAAGAGCAGCCTTCCTGATTGGTGGCGTGTGCATGATTATCCCCGGTACCATCACCGATGGCGTTGGTATTGCTTTAATCATTGCCACCTTCTTCTGGCAAAAGGCCAACAAGCGTAAGGGTTCCATTGAGCAAACTGAAGACTTATAATTTTATAGTATTTCCAAACTAAAAATGTAGCATACCCCTTAGCTGTCCAGACAGCTAGGGGGTATTTTTTTAACTTTCACGAAGTATTTCTCTAATTATTTCAGTTTAAATTCAGATTAGACGCTTGTAGTCTAAGCTAATTTTAGCTTTAACTACAATTAGTGTACAGTTATTACAGTTTTTCTTTGAAAAGATAGCAATTATTTGAAAATTTATGTTGGCAAATTGTATTGGAATATGCTATAATCAAGATGTAGTATTGGTTAAGTTTCCTCAGCAGAGGTTTGATAATGATTTAGTATTAGAGAAGTTTTAGGCGAGGTGTCTTATGTATCATTACCATTACAATGTAATTGTCTTGAGCCAAGACCTTTCCTTATACGAAAAGGTTGTAGCATTTCCTTCCTTAGCAGGATTCACCTATATAGTTTCCCGTGTGGAAAAAATTGATACTTCTATAAGTGATGCTGATTTATTGATTTGCCAGGGCAGCGCAGCCGAGCTCAAGCAGACTTTACCTCTGGTGGCTGCCGAGGCCGTCAAGGTTTTTGCGGCTGAGCCTAAGGAATTGGAGCAGCTGCCTAAGGAGCTTTTGGCCCAGTTGGACGATTTTTGGAGCTTACCTATGAGCGATGCTCTTTTGGAAGCCAAAATTGCCAAGCTGTTTGCCAATATTAAAAAGGAGAAGGATTACCATCTGACCCAAAATTACTTTGAAACCTTGATTAATAGCATTCCGCCCTTGATTTGGTTCAAGGATATCAAGGGTGCTCATTTGAAGGTTAACGACAGCTTCTGCACCGCCGTGGGCAAGGAAAAGAGCGATGTGGAGGGTCGTGGGCATTACTATATCTGGGACTTGAAGCCGGAGGAATATGCTGCCGGTGAATATGTGTGCCTTGAGACCGAGGAAGAGGTTTTGCAGGCCCAAAGGACGCTGCTCTTTGACGAAAAGGTGAAGACCCGCCGGGGCCTTCGTGATTTCAAAACCTATAAATCTCCTATTTATGATGATAACAAGCAGCTCATCGGTACTGTGGGCTGCGCCATCGACGTAACCGACGAGCGACGTTTGATGGAGAAGCTGGTCAATGCAGCAGAAACCGATACTCTGACCAAGCTGTACAACAGGCGTTATTTCTACAAATATATGAGCGGCGTCAAGGAGGCCAAGGACCCCGTGAGTGTTTTCTATCTAGACTTGGATAATTTCAAGAATATCAACGACACCTATGGACACGAGGTGGGGGACGAGCTGCTGTGCAAGGTGGCCCGGATTCTGGAGAAGATTTTTGCCGAGGGCGTGTGCGTACGCTTTGGTGGGGACGAGTTCGTCTGTGCTATCGAGGGTAAAATGACGGATGCCCAACTGGTAAAGTACGCAGAAGCCTTTTTGCAGGAGCTGTACCAGTTGGTAGATGATTACGAGAACTTCGCCGGTCTTTCTGCCAGCATCGGCATTGCCCATACTGATACCATCGATGATGTGGATATCCTCTTGAAGAAGAGTGATGTGGCCATGTATGAGGCAAAAAATAGTGGTAAGGCTGCATATCGTATTGCTAAATAAATTTTGCTTGAAGTTTAAAAGAAATCGTGCTATGCTTAAAACAGTAAGAGCTCCTATTTGATTAGCTTAAGAAGGTGAGCTTGTGGGGATGAATTTGACTTTACTAAGTAAATTCAATTTAAAAGAGTGTATTGAGCTGGTGAGGGTAATGAATGCCAGCATTTCCGATCCCATGTATATTTGGGATTTGGATGAGGACAAGATTTATTTTACTCGCACTATCAGCGATGCCTTTGTGCTTTTGCCCAAGGAGGATGTGGGCTTTGAAGTGCAGGAAATGCTGAATTTGACCTATCCCTTGGATAGACCGAAGATTGAAAAGCTCATGTTTCGTATTGCCAATGGCTTGGAGCATGAATTTGTCATGGAATATCGCTTGGTGAACCGGGAAGGCAAGCGTGTTTGGATTAATAATAAGGGGAAGCAGGTTACCATTGACAATGGGGAAAAGCGTGTGGTCATCGGGCGTTGCTCCACCAGTGTTTTTGATACCCGTGTGGACAAGCTCACAGGGCTATCCTACGGCCTCAATTGGCGCGAGGATTTGTGCGCCGTTATCCAAGAGGGTTCTCAAGGGTACCTGTTCATCAGCGATGTGGATGATTTGGCTGCCATCAATGCCCAAAAGGGCAGGGAATTTGGCAACAAGGTGCTGCAGGAGATTGCCAATGTTTTGGAGAAGCATTTGGGGCAGTGGAACGGAATTTACCGGCTCAGCGGTGACCGCTTTGCCGTGATTTTGCAGCATGCCAATCATGACCGGGCCCAAGCCTTTTATGAAGGGGTGCGTGAGGATTTGCAGGCCTTCTGCACTCTGTCCGTGGGTGCTGCTGCCTTTAATTGTGGCGAGGAAAGAACCCTGCAGGAGCTTTTGCAATATGCAGAGACGGCTTTGGTGGAGGCCAAGGGTCATGGCAAGGACATGATTTGCTACTTCTCCACGGAGCAATATAATCGTTATTTGTCCCAGATTAATTTGAAGGACGAAATTCGCAATAGTATCATCAACGACTGTGAAGGCTTTTTCGTTTGCTACCAACCCTTGGTGGATGGCAGGAATTTCTCCCTCCTGGGAGCGGAGGCATTGCTGCGCTATCGTTCGCCCAATCGTGGTCTCATGAGTCCCGGTGAATTCATCATGCTGCTGGAAAAAACCGGCATGATTTGTCCTGTGGGCAAGTGGATTTTGCGGGAAGCCTTGAAGCAATGCTTGGAATGGCGCAAGGTGATTCCTGATTTTCGCATCAGCGTCAATGTGTCCTATGTGCAGCTCAACAAGGATGGCTTCGACCGAGAGGTGCTGGACGTTTTAGAGGAGCTGGGGGCACCCGGCGATGCTTTGACCTTGGAAATCACGGAAAGCATGCACCTGAGGGATTTCGCCAAGTTCAACAAGATTTTTACCCTGTGGAAGCAGGCCGGCATCAATATTGCGGTTGATGATTTCGGTACCGGTTATTCCAGCCTCAGCTATTTGAAGCGTTTGCAGTTTGATGTAATCAAGATTGACCAATGCTTTGTTAGCGATGTTACGGAAAGTGCCTATAATTATCGCCTTATTAGCACGGTGCAGGAGCTGGCCACCTTCTCTAATATCAAGATTTGCCTTGAGGGCGTGGAGACAGAAAAGCAGCTGCGTCTGCTGAATGATTTGCAGCCGGATATTTATCAGGGATATTTGTTCAGTAGACCGGTGGAGGCACCTGTTTTCACCGCCAGCTTTGTGGACAATGGGGCGGACGCTTATGCGGACTACAACACTAAGGTACAGCGTTTCACCAGCCTCGACGTGCAGGAGCGCATGCTGGATAGTCACCTTTTGTGGAATCTGATGTATGACGATCCGGGCTATGACATTGTGCATAACAATTCCGAAAATATTTTGCGGGATTTGGAGCTGGGCTTGTGGATTATCCGCATGGAACCCGGTGTGGGCCATTACGAAATGTTTTTGGACAAGAACTGTGCGGAAATCCTGTCCGCCTCCAAGGCTTTGTCGCCCCAGGAATGCTATAAGAATTGGTTTGAGAAGATTACACCTGAATGCAAGCAATATGTGCTGCAGATGGTGAGCAAGATGATCAACTCCGGCAAGATTGTGCAGCTGGAGTACAATTGGCAGCATCCCAAGGCCGGAGTGGTGCGGGTGCGCTGTGTGGGCATTCGTGCTGCGGATAGCAATGGCATGGTGACCTTGAAGGGCTATCACAGAGTGATTAGTAATATTATCCAGTCCTCCTTCCTTGATGTATAAGTTTTTGTTGACAAAAGAGCAGTCTTTTAGTAAACTCAAAGCATGAAGGGAGTAGCTAGCATGGCTCAGGCCATGTTTACACCATCGTCAAGACGATTGCCTGGGGCAATCCGGTTGTGTGAGTAAGTAGCGAGACTTTGTTGTAATTTTGTTGCAGCAGGTCTCGCTTTTTGTTTTGGGAATGCTGCGGTTGGGAGGTAAAAAATGGACTTAGTACTACAATTTGCATTATTGGCTTTGGGCTTTGTGCTTTTGGGCAAGGGCGCGGACTGGTTCGTGGAGGGTGCCGCCGGCATCGCGGCCAAGTTTGGCATTCCCCAGCTGGTCATCGGCCTGACCATTGTGGCTATGGGCACCAGCGCGCCGGAGGCGGCGGTGAGCATTGCGGCTTCCTTGAAGGGCAGCGCGGACATCACCATTGGCAACGTGGTGGGCAGTAATATTATGAACATCTTAGTTATTTTGGGCTGTGCATCGGTGATTACGCCCTTGCTGTTGGCTCGCTCCACAGCGCGCATTGAGATTCCCTTTGTTATTGCTATCACAGCACTCTTGTATTTCCAGGGCATGGATGGTGTGATTTCCTTCTTTGATGGCGTGATTTTGTGCGTGGGCTTTGTGGTTTACCTGCTGTATTTGTACAGGATGGCGGTGCATAGCACGCCACCGGAAGAGGAAGAGCAGGGCGAGGAAATGAGCATGGGCAAATGCATTCTCTGGACCTTGGGGGGCTTGGCCGTGATCATCGCGGGCAGTAATGTGACGGTCAACGCGGCCACGGCCATTGCCGTCTTCATGGGGCTCAGCGAGCGCATCATCGGACTCACTATTGTGGCTTTGGGCACCAGTTTGCCGGAGCTCTTCACCTCCGTAACAGCAGCCCGCAAGGGCAATGCGGATATTGCTATTGGCAATATTGTGGGCAGCAATATTTTCAATATTTTGTTCGTGGTGGCGCTTTCTGCTCTCATTGTGGATATACCCTTTGACAAGGCCTTTACCTTTGACTCCTACGTGGCTATCGCTGCCGCAGTGCTTTTGTGGCTGTGCGTGCTGCCCAAGGAGTGCTTGGCCCGCTGGGGTGGGGCAGTGATGCTCCTTTCCTATGGCGCCTATTTATGGCA
>SFRS01000039.1 GCA_004562175.1 bacterium
CCACGACGCTTGAACACGTCGGCCAAGCCAGCAACCAACGGAGCTTCGGGGCCAACCACGGTCAAATCAATGCTCTTTTCCTCAGCGTAATCAGCTACGCCCTCCAAATCATCCACATTCAAATTGATGCACTCACAATTGGGCAACAGAGCCATACCGGGATTGCCCGGAGCTGCATACAGCTTTTCCACCTTGGGGCTCTGTACCAGCTTCCATGCCAAGGCATGCTCGCGGCCACCGCCACCAATTAAAAGTATTCTCATAGTGCTTACCTCTTATTCAGCCAATTGCTTTTTCAGATATTCGCTAATCATGGTATCGTATTCAGCAGTGTGGGAGAAGGCTTCGAAGGCCAGCTCCTTGCGAGTACGTTGGTCAATATCGCCGTCCTTGTCCAGCATTTCCATCAGCTGTGCATAGCGACGAGGATAGGTAACGATAACAACATCCTTAAAGTTCTTCGCAGAAGCGCGAACCATAGCCGGGCCACCGATATCGATATTTTCAATAGCCTCTGCTTCGGTTACACCGGGCTTGGAGATGGTTTCACGGAAGGGATAAAGATTAACAACAACCAAATCAATAGGAGTAATATTATGCTCAGCCAAAGCCTGCATATGCTCAGGATTGCTGCGTACAGCCAAAATTGCACCGTGAATCTTAGGATTCAGAGTTTTTACACGCCCATCCATGATTTCCGGAAAGCCGGTTACATCGCTTACGTAGGTTACAGGCACGCCTGCTTCGCGCAGTGCCTTCATAGTGCCACCGGTAGAGATGATTTCCACGCCGTTATGGGCCAAGAATTTGCCCAGCTCTACAATGCCGGTTTTATCAGAAACGCTCAGTAATGCTCTTTTAATCTTCATGTTGCACACCTCTTATGCCAAAACCTTGACCTTGCGGCCGTTAATTTCCAGTTTATCCTCAGCCCACAGCTTCAATGCCTCCGGCATAGCAATATGCTCCTGCACCAAAATTCTGTCAGCCAAGGTGTCCTCAGTATCATCATCCATTACAGGCACCACCTTTTGCAGAATAATGGGGCCACTGTCGGTACCCTCATCCACAAAATGCACGGTGCAGCCAGAAAACTTTACGCCATAAGCCACTGCTTGGCCCTGTCCATGCAGACCAGGGAAGCTGGGCAATAAGGCGGGATGAATATTAATAATCTTGTGATGCCATTTATTGACAAAGCTGCCACTCAAAATGCGCATGAAGCCAGCCAAAACCACCAGCTCACAGCCATTTTCTTCCAAAGCAGCAGTGATTTTAGCTTCAAACTCGTCCTTGGAAGCGCAAGCCTTGCGCTCAACAGCCACGGTTTTAATACCAGCCTTATGGGCGCGCTCCAAAGCGAAGGCATCACTTTTATCACTGATGACTACAGCAATTTCTAGGAGCAGATAGCCATCAGCAATGCGGTCCATAATGGCCTGTAGATTGCTGCCACGACCGCTGACTAAGACGCCAATCTTACGCACCGAAAACGCCGCCCTTCATGATAGTCTTTTGGCTGCCGGATACAATGGAGCCCAGCTCGTAGAATACTTCGCCTGCTTCCTTCAGGTGAGCGCGAACTGCATCAGCCTCAGCAGGATCAATTACCAGCACCATGCCTACGCCCATGTTAAAGGTGCGGTACATTTCCGGCCAAGGAACATTGCCCCATTCTTGCAGCTTCTTGAACACAACGGGAACCTCCCAAGCCTCAGCGTCAACCAAAGCATCACAATCAGCAGGAAGAATGCGCGGAATATTATCATAGAAGCCACCGCCGGTAATGTGTACCATGCCGTGGATATCGAATTTTTCAATCAAAGGCAAGCAGGTTTTGGGATACAGACGAGTGGGAGTCAAAAGCTTTTCACCCAAGGTGCAGCCAAACTCCTCAATAGGAGTATTCATGTCGTAGCCCATAGCCTCGAAGCAGATTTTGCGGACCAAAGAGAAGCCATTGGAATGCACACCGCTGGAGGGCAGACCCAACAGCACATCCCCAGCCTTCACCTTGTCACCAGTAATCATCTTGGATTTATCAACAACGCCAACGCAGAAGCCAGCGATATCATATTCACCCTTAGCATAGAAGCCAGCCATCTCCGCAGTTTCGCCGCCGATCAAAGCGCAGCCGCTTTCCTTGCAGGCATTGGCCACACCCTTAACAATGTTGGCCACTTTTTGAGAGTCAACCTTGTCCACAGCGATATAATCCAAGAAGAACAGGGGCTCAGCGCCCTGTACCAAAATATCGTTAACGCACATTGCTACAGCATCTTGGCCGATGGTGTCGTGCTTATCAGCCATAAAAGCCAGCTTCAGTTTGGTACCAACGCCGTCGGTGCCGCTAACCAGCACGGGCTCCTTGTATTTGCCGGTGTTCAGGGCAAACAGGCCGCCGAAGCCACCCAAATCACCAATAACCTCGCTGCGATAGGTAGCGCGCACGCTATCCTTCATCAGCTCCACTGCTTTATTGCCAGCGTCAATATCCACGCCAGCATCAGCGTAGGTAAGTTGTTTCTTTTCTTCGCTCATAATTGCCTCCAAAATTTTAGTTTTTATCGAACAATTTATACCATCAATTTTTAATAAGAGTCTTTCTAGAAGGTGCCAGATACGAAGCGTGGCTACGACGGCGTATGCGAAATACTCCTAGGAGCCGCAACGAAGTAGATGGTGCCTTATAGGAAGTCTCAATCAAAAATATTCTTAGGCTCTTCCGCAATAACCTCATCCGCCTTATCCGGATAATCGGAGCTAAAGCAAGCACAGCACAGACCGTTGGGGTCAATGTGGCTAATAGCACGCTTCATACCTTCCATGGAAATATAGTGCAGGCTATCCGCACCAATAAAGCGACAAATTTCATCCTCAGTGCAGCGGGCAGCAATTAATTGCTTGCGCTCGGAGGTATCGATGCCGTAGTAGCAGCTGTCCACAACCGGAGGAGAGGAGATGCAAACGTGTACCTCTCTAGCGCCTGCCTCCTTCAGCAGCTTCACAACCTTGCCGCTGGTGGTGCCACGGACGATGGAGTCGTCAACCATGACAACGGATTTACCCTCTACAACACTGCGTACAGGATTCAGCTTTAAGCGCACTGCGTTGGCACGCTGCTTTTGGGTGGGCTGGATAAAGGTACGGCCCACATAACGGTTCTTGGTTAGGCCTTCCATAAAGGGAACGCCGGACTCCAAGGCATAGCCGATGGCAGCGGGAGTGCCACTGTCAGGAGCAGAAATAACGATATCGGGATGGATATCCAAGGTTTCCTTGGCCAGCTCACGACCCATTTGAATACGGGCATCGTAAACAGGCTGTTTATCAATCACACTGTCATTGCGTGCAAAATATACATATTCAAAAATGCAGTGAGCGGTTTTTTCCGGAACCTTCTCAGCCCACATCATGCTGCGCGGCTCGGCATTGTCGCTGTCGATTATAACCATTTCACCGGGCTTGACATCGCGCACCAGCTCCGCGCCAACCAAATCAAAAGCACAGGACTCGGAGGCCACGCACCAGCCATTTTCCATCTTGCCCAAAACCAAAGGACGGAAGCCAAAGGAATCGCGCACAGCGATAATCTTATTGTCGGTCATGATCAAGATAGCAAAAGCGCCACGAATTTGCTTTACGGATTCAGCCACACGCTCTTCAATAGTAGGACGCGCACTCAATGCAATCAAGGATAACAAAACCTCGGTGTCGACGGTAGTGGTAAAAACAGCGCCTTCCTTGGCTAGGTTATGGCGCAGTTGCCCAGCGTTGGTCAAATTGCCATTATGGCTCAAGGCAAGATTGCCACCGTCAAAATAAACCTTTAGCGGTTGAATATTATAGGCCATGCTGGCGCCGGTAGTGGAATAGCGCACATGACCGATCGCAGCAAAGCCATCCAAATCAGCAACGCCATCCTTGTACACATCAGGCACCAAGCCCATGCCCTTCTTCACCTTCATGGTGCGTCCATCGGTTACAACGATACCGGTGCTTTCCTGACCGCGATGCTGCAGTGCATACAAGCCCCAGTAGGTATTAAGGGCTACATCCTCAGTGTGGCTAAAGATACCAAAGACGCCACATTCCTCATGCAGCTTATCATCTTGAAATAATTCTTCCACAATAACTCTCCTTTTATCTGTCATCATTAAGAGGGGGGGATTATTTGCTTTCTGCTCTCAATTTAGCCAGCTTTTCACCCTTGGCCTTGACCTCTTCCTGCATTTTCAGGCGACTATCGGCCAGCTTTGCTACCAATTCAGGATATTTGGTTGCCAAAATTTGTACTGCAAAAAGTGCTGCATTTTTAGCGCCATTGATTGCCATGGTAGCAACCGGAATGCCGGAGGGCATTTGCACAAAGCTCAGCAGTGCATCCATGCCTCCCAAAGGGGTGGCGTTAATAGGAATGCCGATAACAGGAACAGTGGTATAGGCAGCGATGACGCCACCCAAATGAGCTGCAGCGCCAGCAGCAGCAATAATAACCTCTACACCGCGTTCACGGGCACCAGCTGCAAATTCGTGTACCACATCAGGAGTGCGATGTGCAGAAGCCACAACAACCTCTACCTCCACACCAAATTCCTTCAGAGTCTTCTCTGCAGGCTCCAAAATAGGCCAGTCAGAATTACTGCCCATAATGATTGCTACTTTCATGAACCTCTACCTCCAAAATCTACTAACTAAAAAATAAAACCCAAGCAAGCCTTCCTCAATCTCAAATTAAGTAATCTTTCTCGGGTTCATCATACTACAGTGTACTATTCTAATTATACCAATCTAAACTGCTAGCGTCAAATAAAAATGTGAACTTTTTAACAGTTTTCTCAAAAATCGTTCGGAATGTAGTCAAAAATATCCTTTTTAAGCCGTCTAATATCCGTCATTAAAAAGAAAACCTCCAAAGCAAGCATCAAGCTTTACTTTGGAGGTGAGCATTTAGGCTTCCTTGCCCACGCGGCTGCGGATAACCAGCATGGTGACAAACATCAAGCCCAAGGTAATGGGCAGAGCTACTAAAGCCACGGAGCTTTCATACATATAAGCAATAGCACCAGCCACAAGATAGCCAACAAAGGACACAGAAGCTGCTGTCAGCGCATAGGGCAATTGGGTGGAAACGTGGTTGACATGATTGGACTGTGCACCAGCAGAAGCCATAATGGTGGTATCGCTGATGGGAGAGCAATGGTCACCGGCCACAGCACCGGAAAGGCAAGCTGCAATAGAAATAATCAGCATTTGATAGGTATCAGCAGTGCCAAAAACATTGCACACGATGGGGATTAAAATAGCGAAGGTGCCCCAACTGGTACCGGTGGAGAAGGCCAGGAATACAGCCACAAGGAAGATAATGGCAGGCAGGAACATTTTGAGCACGCCTGCAGAGCCTGCTACCAAGTCATGTACATAGAACTTCGCACCCAAAAGGCCAGTCATGCCGGACAAAGTCCAAGCCATGGTCAAAATCATAATGGGCGCAACCATAGCGCGGAAGCCAGCCGGAATGCATTCTGCAAATTCTTGGAAGGTCATCACGTCACGAGTCATATAAAACGCAAAGGCAAAGAAGAATGTTACCATACTGCCCAGCACCAAGCCCTTGGAGGCATCGGCACCTGCGAAGGCATCGACGAAGCTCTCGCCTGTGAAATAGCCACCGGTATAAATCATACCGATAATGCAGCAGATAATCAAAACAGCAACGGGCATAACTAGGTCGATGACTGCACCATTGGGCTTTTCGCTCTTCCTCAGTGAGGCGGAGGCGGTAGGCGGCTTTTGCCTTCAGCAAGGCCCGGACCTGCTCATGGTTGTTCTTGGTTGCCGGCGGCACCTTGCACGCTCTGATCTCCATGACCTCTGACAGCCTGGTGTTCTGCGGAATGCCGATGAGCAACGCCAGAAATTCCAGCCAGTGCAAGCGGCCTTGCTCCTGAAACAGGTCGATTCCATATGCCTGCCGGAAAGCTGCCAGTATAAGAGCCGCATCCTGGTGAAAGTCCATCACCCGGGGGCCGCTGTCTTTGGCCTTCTGCGGCTCAAACAGGATCTTCTGTGCCTTTGCAAGTGCCTCCTGCGTCTCCCTGGCTGTGAGGCGCTGGTCTCCAAATAGCAGAAACAAGGCGGTTTTTTCCGTGTCATCTTCCGTCATGCTTTTTCCTCGCAGCACGTCCAGGAAGGCAAGTACCCGGTCAAAGGATGCATAAAGCTTGATGCGGCGCCCACTGTCCAGCGTGATGGACCACGGGAGCGGAATGTGGAGGTCCATCACAGCTTCCTCCGCCTGGAGCGGCTGCGGTAAAGATTCATCACCGCTTCCCGACGCTTGGCGCTCTCGGCCTCCAACTTGGGAAGGAGGATAGATTCGATATAGGGAAAAACGTCCTCCATCATGTCCGTGTAGTTGCCGCCGTAGAAATCGAGAATCTTCGCAGCTCCGTCCTCGCCGAAGAAAACAGCGAATACATCAACAATTGCACGGCCCAGAGCCTCGAAATCAGGCTGCTTTGCAATCTGCGCACGGATGATACTGTTCTTTGCCCGGTTCCAGGCCGGAAGGGCCTCACCGGGATCCAATACGGATTCCACGGTCAGCTCCCGGCCGTCGTTATCGGTGATGTGAAAGACTTCTTTCACTTTGTCGCGCTTATGAATTTCGTACATTGTGACTACCTCCATTAGATACTTTTGATTAAAGATTCGAAGGAATTTTCGTTCAGTTCTTTC
>SFRS01000040.1 GCA_004562175.1 bacterium
CATCTTTTGTGCGCAGCTCATGGTCAGGGGCAGGGTGCCACCGGAGGAGCAGGAGCTGAATGCCATCAAAAATGCAGGGGAGATACCCTTGAAGAATTTAACTACATCGTAGCCAGCCACAAATTTCAGCAGAGCGCCGTAAACAACTACTGCATGTACCAAGCAAGCCAGATATACAGCCAAAACAACCTTCAGCAGGGGCAGCAGAACAGCGGGGCCATTAGCTGCAACTACGGGAGTAATCAGGCCAAATACGCCGATAGGAGCTACAGCCATGATGTAGCCTACCATTTTGTAGGAAACCTCAGCCAAGCCGTTAATGGTGTGCTTCAGATAGTCAGCCTTTTCGCCAACAGCGGTGATGCCAACGCCGGTGAAGAGAGCAAAAACGATGATTTGCAGCATGTTTGCTTTAACCATTGCACCCAACGGGTTGGTGGGGAAAATGTCGATAATAACCTTCATCAGAGGAGGAGCAGCTTTAGCAGCCACTTTTACAGATTCAGCAGGCATGGTCAGGCCAGCGCCCGGTTGGAAAGCGGTACCGAAGCCCAAGCCAATGATGATTGCAAATGCGGTGGTAACCATGTACCAAGCAACAGTTTTCACGCCGATACGGCCAACCTTTTTGATATCACCCAAGCTGCACACGCCGATTACCAAGCTGGAGAATACCAAAGGAACGATGACCATTTTGATCATGTTCATAAAGATAGTGCCCAAGGGTCCAATCCAGGTCTTGGCAAAGCCAGCACCCTCAGCACCAAGCTCTAAGCCGGCAAGAATACCGAGAGCTAAACCGATGAGAATTTTGGTAGATAAGTTCACGATGAATAACCCCCTAAACATAATAAAAATACTATTGTTACCATTATAGCAGAGGTTTTGCAAAAAATCTCATTGTATACAGTATTATTCGCGTGTATACAATATATTTCAAAATACAAAGTCATTGTCTCATGCTCATCCGTGATTATGTTTGCAAAGTTTGTTCGCACAAGAAAAATATCCCCTGCATTACTACAAGGGATATTTGCTGTCTATTTATTTTGCGAATAGCTCGAACAAGATCACTGCCACAGCTCCCGGAATCCCAAAAAAGCCGGCAATTAACGCCTTGAAAATAGTAATCTTCAGGCCAAAGCCCACAAAGGAGCCTAAAAGATTAACTAACCACAGCAAAATTGCCCCGCAAATGCCGTTCCACACCAGCTTAAAAGGCATGGATAAAAGCTTAACAATAACGAGCAGCAACACAACGCCCACCAGCATGGGTCCCAGAGAACCCAAGGGGCCAAGGCCGGCGCTAGCTGCCAAACCTTCTAAAGTCGCCATGTTTGCAAGCGCCTTCCTTTCTTAAACTACATTGCACGCCTATTTTCCAAGGCCTTGGACAGAGTAACCTCATCGGCATACTCCAAATCGCCCCCCATGGGTAGGCCATGGGCAATGCGACTCACTGTGATGCCTATGGGCTTTAAGAGCTGGGCCAAATAAGTGGCCGTAGCCTCGCCCTCCACATCGGAATTGGTGGCAATAATGATTTCGCTAATTGATTCCTGCTGCAGGCGTTGAAAAAGCTCGCGAATCTTCAGCTTATCAGGTCCCACTCCATCTAGAGGGGAAAGGACCCCGTGCAGCACATGATAAAGGCCATTATAGCCATGACTGCGCTCCATGGCAGCAATGTCCTGAGGCTGCTCCACCACGCAAATCGTGAAATGGTCCCTGGATGGATCACTGCATACGGCGCATTTTTCGCCATCGGTCAGATTAAAGCACTGGCTACAGTAATGAATGCTCTTTTTGGCACTGCTCAAGGCCTCCGCCAGCTGCTGTACCTCACTTTCAGGCATATCGATAATATGATAGGCCAGGCGCATGGCCGTTTTCGAGCCCACGCCGGGCAAACGGCGCAGCTGCTCATATAAATTAGCCAGGGGCCTGATCATCCGGGCCATCTTACATGCCGGGCAGCTTCATACCGCCGGTAATTTTAGCCATTTCCTTTTCGCTAACCTCTTCCACCTTCTTCAGGCCATCGTTAACAGCAGTAAGGATCATATCCTCCAGCATTTCCAGATCATCAACATCCACTGCTTCAGGTTTAATTTTGATGGATTGTACTTCCTTTTTACCGGTTACCACTACGGTTACGGCACCGCCGCCCACAGAGGTTTCAAAGGTGCGCTTTTTCAGGTCTTCTTGCATCTTTGCCATATCGGCCTGCATTTTTTGCACCTTTCTCATCATTGCTTGCATATTACCCATACCACCAGGAAACATAAGTAAATCCTCCTTTAATATCTAAATCAAAAATTATATTTATCTTGAGCTCCGCTCTGGGCGAAACAACAATTCATCTTCAGTCAACCTTAGTTATGGTGCCACCCAAGGCATTCATAGCACGCTGCAGATTTTCCGGCAGCTCATCGGTAGCCACGCTCTTTGCAGCCGCAACAGTAGCAGGTGGCTCCTTGGGAGCTGTAACCTTGGGCTTGGCGCCACTACCGGCACGCTTTTTGAGCTCGGCCTCCGCCTCGCAACTCAGGCGAATCGGCCTGCGCGCCAAGCGCAGGAGCACGCCCTCGAAGTATTCGCGAAAATCGGCTTTCTTCATGCGCTCGCTTTGAAAAGCACTTTTAAAAGCCACGACCAAAACATCGTTGACAAAGCTATAGACCCTGCCACCCTTGGCGCAGGAAAACATGGACATTTTTTTCTCTGCACGCACCAGCTCCAAGGTTTGCTGCCAAAAGTCTTCGCCAGCAGCATAATCACCACCGAATTCTTCGATAGAAGCGCTAGAGGCTGCCTCACTAGCCACAGGTGTAGCTGCAGTGACGGGAGCTGCTGCCTTAGCAGGGGCTGCTGAAGCATTAACTGCTGTACTCTTTTTGAGTGCAGCTTCCTTAGATGCTGGCGCAGTCTTGGGCTGAAGATTATTGTCTACAGCAGCATCTTTAGGTTTAACAGCTTGAGCAAAGCTTGCCTGCCTAGGCACTGATGACAGCTGACTGAGCTCATCTGCCGTGGGAACTCCCTCATCCGGCTCCACAAATTGTTCCTCAGGTCCTGTATACAGCAAATGCTCTGGCACAGCCTTAGGCAGCTGTGCCGGCTTAGGCGTTACTTGCGGTGGAGCAGCTGCAGGTGTCACTTGTTGCAGCGCTGGCGTAGCAACTACTTGCGGAGCAGCTTTATGCGGCGGTGCTTGCACCGAGCCGTAGGCCGGTGTAGCTATAGCTCCGCCCGCCAGCTGCCGCTCCAGGCTTTCCACGCGAGCCGTCAGGCTCGCTAAGGCGCTGCCTTCGCGGCGGCACAAATCCAACAAGCACAGCTCCGCCGTGATGCGTTGGCGCATGGTGCCACGCAGCTCTACCAGAGCTGCGTGCAAGCGCTCCTCCGAAGCCATAATCCTATCCGTACTATATAACGCAGCTAGCTCGCCTAAGCTTGCCGCCGTATCGGTCAAATAAACCTCATTATATTGAGGCACAGCCTTGAAAAGCAACAGAGCACGCAAATATTCCACTAGCTCCGTCAAAATCTGGCGCACATCCTTGCCCTGCTCCAGCAAAGCAGCCAGCTGCGCCAAGGCTTCGGGTACATCCTGCCTGCCGATGGCTCCCACCAGCTCGCGCAAAGCCTCCCGCCCAACAATGCCCAAAACCTCGCGCACTGTGGCCGCGCTAATACTTTTAGCCATAACACCGCATTGGTCCAGAAGACTAAGGGCATCACGCATGCCACCCTCGGACTGGATAGCAATCAAGCGCAGAGCTTCCTCATCAGCAGCGAGGCCACTACCTTGTGCAACCATGGCCAAATGCTGGACAATTTCCTCCACCGTCACACGGCGAAAATCAAAGCGTTGGCAGCGGGAATGAATGGTCGCAGGAATTTTGTGAGGGTCCGTTGTTGCCAAAATAAAGATCACATGGCTGGGTGGTTCCTCCAAGGTTTTCAAAAGCGCGTTGAAGGCTTCCGTTGTCAGCATGTGCACTTCGTCAATAATATAGACCTTATAGCGACAATCAACCGGCGTAAAGGCCAGCTGGTCGCGCAATGCCTTGATCTCATCAATGCCACGATTGGAGGCAGCATCAATTTCAAACACATCCATGGAGGAGCCTTCAGCAATGCGACGACAGTTGTCGCACTCACCGCAAGGATTAGGCGTTGGTCCATGCTCGCAGTTCAGCGCCTTGGCCAAAATACGAGCCGTACTAGTTTTACCAGTACCACGAGGTCCGGCAAAAAGATAGGCATGGGCAATGCGGCCACTGGTAAGCGCGTTTGTCAGCGCTTGCTTCACCGGCTGCTGTCCCACTAAGGTATCAAAATTTTGCGGCCGCCATTGGCGGTACAAAGCCACATATGCCATAGCCCTACTCCCTCCACGATTGGTTGCGCTGCGAGCAGCGTTTTCGGCCCATGCCAAAACCACGCCTACTTACACAGCTTCATGCTATATTATAGTATAATCCCCGCTTTGCCGCAAGAAAAAAAGCGCTGAGCAAAGCTCAGCGCCGCTTACTTCCCTGTAGGGCCGCAAACCCGAGCACCCCCACGGCACATGAAAGTATCCGCTTAAGGCTGCTTCCTTCCGGACCTGACCTGGTTCACAGGCTCCCATTGCGCAGGACTCAAATTTACGGTCCTACAGAGAAGCAATAAAAAAGCCGCATTTGCGGCCGATTTTTGATGGCGGAGAGAGAGGGATTCGAACCCTCGGTACGGTATCCCGTACACACGCTTTCCAGGCGTGCACCTTCAACCACTCGGTCATCTCTCCAGGGTTGAAAACTAGAACTATTTTCAATTTCCGTGCCCACAACAAGCACGCACAGTAAAACAACTGCGAATATTATTATAATAGTTTAGCAGCAGTAAGTCAAGAGCTTTTTGTAAAATTTTTAATAAAAACAGCAAATTCGCTCGCCACACAACTAAGCAAAAGCGATGCCTCCGAGGGAATCCTCTCCTCATTGGCATCGCTATTCTTACATTACTTAATCATCATTCTCTTCTGCAGGCACCAGCATCACAGCACAATCCACATTCAGCACCACATTTTCAGAGGTGCTTCCCAGCTCCTCGCCATTGGTCATATCGGCGCCGGTCTTGGCCATCATAATCAGGCTCACATTGTCGCGTTCGCAGATGGCTGCGATCTTCTTGGAAGCCACGCCATGAGCTATATGGTAATCAGCCTCGATACCGAAAATCTTCATCTCGTCCACCAGCTCCTGCAAAAAGAGCATAGCGCTACCGTATTTTTCCTTATAATCATGCTTATTGCGACTGTGCTCAATCACGTGCACAAAAATTACCTTGCCCACAAATTCGCGCAGACTACGGATAATGTTCAAGGCCTCCAAGGATTTGCGAGAAAAATCAGTTGGCACCAAAATAGTCTGCAAAAGATTTTCCTGTTCCTCATGTACCTCCGCCTTATTAATCAACAGAGGAATATTCGTCACCCGCGCCAAATCAAAGGTCGTGCTTCCCATGAGGGCACGCTTCAAAAAGCCCTTACGATGGGAGGCAACCAAAACCAAATCAGCATCATATTCTTCGGCCAGGCCTTGCACAGTCTCACTGATGTCGCCCGTGCGGGTAACAATGGAGATTTCCTCGTAGCCTGCCTGCTCAATATCATTTTTATAACCCTCTAAGCGACTTTGCGTGCGTTTGTAGCTACTACCGTCAGGGTCGGCGTCATCGTCATCATCGAAAACATGCGCCAAAACAACTTCCGTTTCCGTGTCGGGGCATAAGCTAAACAGACACTCAGTCAGCTTGTCGGCCTGCGGAGACAAATCCGTCGCCAGCAGCACCTTGGTGAATGTACTCATTTATCTGCTCCTTTAAACAAAGATATATAATGGTACTCTTTCGCCACGAAATGTAAAATTCCTGCTAATGTTGTAAATCTTGTTGGGGAAATTTAGGAGCTACTCAACGGCTACTCAGCGGCTACTTGACAGCTACTTGACAGCTACTCAACACTTACTCAGTGGGTCCATCACGCCATTGGCAGCAAAAGCAGCTTCCCTGTCGCGACAGGTACCACATTCATGGCAAGGAGTCTCGCCGCCGTCATAGCAGGACCAAGTGAGCTCATATGGTACACCCAGGCGCAAGCCTTCAGCTACAATATCCTTCTTTGTTTTATCCACAAAGGGAGCTACCAAGCGCACCTTTTTACCACTGCCCAAGTATACTGCTTGGTTTATGGCCTCATTGAACTCATGGCTGCAATCAGGATAAGCGTTGCCCGCCGCGTCATCAGCGTGAGGTCCATAATATATCACATCGCAGCCATATTCTAGCGCAATGCTGGCAGCGGTTGCCAAAAAGAGGCCATTGCGAAAGGGAACATAGGTTGTTACTGCTTCACCGTTACGATCTTTGAGCTGCTCCGCGTAGGAGGCGTGAGGCACTGCTTCAGTAGAACCTGCCAGCAAACTGCAATTGCTATGGGCAAAAATCTGGGACAAGTCCATTTCTAAAAGCTCCACTTTATAGAATGCCGCAATAGCACGAGCGGACTGCACCTCGCGACTGTGCTTTTGGCCATAGCTCATGGATAAAGCCAACAAATTATTACCATATTTTTCCTTTGCTAAAGCCAAGCAGGTGGAGCTATCCACCCCACCGCTCAATAAAACCAACGCTTTCATATCCAATT
>SFRS01000041.1 GCA_004562175.1 bacterium
CCGGGGGTGCCGGTGAATTGTTCAGCAACGAAGAATGCCTGGCTGAGGAACTTCTGAATCTTACGAGCACGGGCAACAGTTACTTTGTCCTCCTCGCTCAATTCTTCCATACCCAGAATTGCGATGATATCTTGCAATTCCTTGTAGCGTTGCAGAATAGCTTGTACGCCACGAGCAACTTTATAATGCTCTTCGCCGATTACCAGCGGATCCAGGATACGGCTGGTGGAGTCGAGCGGGTCAACTGCCGGATAAATACCAAGCTCTGCGATAGAACGGGACAATACGGTGGTTGCATCCAAGTGAGCGAAGGTGCCTGCCGGAGCCGGGTCAGTCAAGTCGTCCGCAGGTACATATACAGCCTGTACGGAGGTGATGGAACCGGTCTTGGTGGAGGTAATACGCTCTTGCAGAGCGCCGATGTCGTTTGCCAGAGTGGGTTGATAACCTACTGCGGAAGGCATACGGCCCAGCAATGCGGATACTTCGGAACCAGCCTGAATGAAACGGAAAATGTTATCGATAAAGAGCAATACGTCTTGGCCGCCAACATCACGGAAGTATTCAGCCATGGTCAGGCCGGTCAGACCAACGCGCATACGTGCTCCAGGAGGCTCGTTCATCTGGCCATAAACAAGAGCGGTCTTGCTGATAACGCCAGATTCCTTCATTTCGCCCCACAGGTCGTTGCCTTCACGAGTACGCTCGCCAACGCCTGCGAATACGGAATAGCCACCGTGTGCAGTTGCGATGTTATGGATCAGCTCCATAATAATAACGGTTTTGCCTACGCCGGCGCCGCCGAACAGACCGATTTTACCGCCCATTGCATACGGAGCGATCAAGTCTACGACTTTAATGCCGGTTTCCAAAATTTTAGTAGATGTTGCCTGTTGGTCGAAGGTCGGAGCAGGTCTGTGGATGGGCCAGTGATCTGCTGCTTCAACCGGAGTATCGTCATGGTCAACGGTCTCGCCGAGCACGTTGAAGATACGACCCAGTACGCCGGGGCCTACGGGTACGCTGATAGGAGCGCCGGTATCTACTGCTTCCATGCCGCGAACCAGACCATCGGTGGAGCTCATAGCAACGGCACGAACTACATTGTAGCCGATATGTTGCATAACCTCAGCGGTCAGGTGAATATTTACCTTGCCGTCATCAGTGGTGCCATCGATGTGGATTGCGTTCAGGATAGCGGGCATGCTCTTCGGAGGGAACTCAATGTCGATAACAGGGCCAACAACTTGTACGATTCTACCTGTATTCAAGGTTTTAGCCTCCCTACGAATTAATTAAGATTATTGTTGTGCTTGCTTCAATGCTTCTACGCCGCCAACGATTTCGTTGAGCTCGCGGGTGATGGATGCCTGACGTGCCTTGTTATAGGACAGCTCCAGGTTCTGCACCAGCTTAGCAGCGTTATCAGTAGCAGAAGACATAGCAGTCATACGAGAACCCAGCTCACTGGCAGCGGATTGCACCAGTGCAGCGTAAACAACGGTCTCCAGGTACTTGGGTGCAAGTACGCTCAAAGTCTCGTTTTCACCGGGCTCAAACATAAAGCTTGCTTCGGCCTTGCCAGCTTCTTTAGCAGGCGGCTCTACCGGCAGAATCTTCTCGCAGGTAGGAGTCTGGGACAAAGCGGATTTGAAAATAGTATATACGATGCGCAGCTCGTCAAAGCCCTCGTCAGCAAAACGTTTTGCTGCGTCTTGGGCAATCTCTACTGCGTTATCATAAGCAGGTCTGTCGGAGAAGCCAAAATGAGATTCCAGCACATTGTAGCCACGACGCTGGAAGAAGTCTCTAGCCTTACGACCGCAGGTGATGACAACAACCTCATCTTCACATGCAGAAATTTCAGCAACAGCCATCTTCAAAGCGTTAGAGCTGTATGCGCCTGCCAGACCTTTATCAGAGGCGAGCACCAGATAACCAACTTTTTTAACTTCACGATGTTGAAGCAGCGGGTGTTCCTTGGCACTTAAGTTTGCAAGAATGCTTGGATCGCTCACAACGTTGGACAACACTTCTTTGATCTTGATGGCATAGGGACGGCTAGCAGCAGCGCGCTCCTGAGCTCTTCTCAGGCGGGCAGCAGCAACCATCTTCATAGCCTTAGTGATCTTACCAATGTTACCTACGCTCTTCATGTGGCGATGAATCTCGCGTGCAGTAGCCATTAGTTAATCACCTACCTTCACTAACAAAGGTTTCCTTGAACTCGGCGATTGCTTTCTTCAAAGCTTCTTCATTCTCATCAGTGATTTTCTTGGTTTTCAGGATATCTGCGCCAACTTCAGGATGGTTAGCTTCCATGAAGTCCAGGAATTCCTTTTCGCAGCGAGTTACTTCTTTAACTGCTACGTCATCCAGATAACCCTTGGTGCCAAGGTAAATTGCCATAACCTGTTTTTCAACAGACAGCGGGCTGTATTGACCTTGCTTCAGAACCTCGGTCAAGCGTTGACCACGGTCCAGCTGAGCCTTGGTAGCCTTATCAAGGTCGGAAGCAAACTGAGCAAATGCTGCCAGCTCGCGGAACTGTGCCAAATCCAGACGCAGAGTACCTGCAACCTGTTTCATAGCTTTAATCTGAGCAGCACCACCTACACGGGATACGGACAGACCGGAGTTGATAGCCGGACGGATACCGGAGTAGAACAGCTCGGATTCCAGGAAGATCTGACCGTCGGTAATGGAAATTACGTTGGTCGGAATAAAGCCGCCTACGTCGCCTGCCAGAGTTTCGATAACGGGCAGTGCGGTAATGGAGCCGCCCTTCAGCTCGTCATTCAGCTTAGCAGCGCGCTCCAACAGACGGGAGTGCAAATAGAATACGTCGCCGGGATATGCTTCACGTCCGGGAGGACGGCGGAGCAGCAGGGACATTGCGCGGTATGCAACAGCGTGCTTGGACAGGTCGTCGTATACGCACAGAACGTCTTTGCCTTGATCCATGAAGTATTCTGCCATGGTTACACCAGCATAGGGAGCCAGGTATTGCAGCGGAGCGGAGTCAGCAGCAGTAGCAGCAACGATGATGGTGTATTCCATTGCACCGTGTTGTTCCAAGGTACGAACGATACGGGCAACGTTGGAAGCCTTTTGGCCGATAGCTACATAAATGCAGATAACGCCCAGGCCCTTTTGGTTGATGATGGTATCAACTGCAACTGCGGTCTTGCCGGTGCCACGGTCGCCGATGATCAGCTCACGTTGGCCACGTCCGATAGGAACCAGTGCGTCAATACATTTAATACCAGTTTGCAGCGGGGTATCAACGGATTTACGATCTGCGATACCATGTGCAGGGGATTCAACAGGACGATGTTCAGCAGCGGTGATTTCACCCTTGCCGTCGATAGGAGCGCCGATAGCGCTAACTACACGACCCAGCAGGCCTTCGCCTACGGGAACTTCCATGATGCGGCCGGTACGGCGAACAACGTCGCCTTCCTTGATCTTGGTTTCGCCGCCCATCAATACGATACCAACGGAGTCCGGGTTCAGGTTCAGAACCATGCCAGATACGTTGTGGGGCAGTTCTACCAATTCGCCAGCCATTGCGTTTTTCATACCGATAACGGTTGCGATGCCGTCACCGATCTTCTCAACGATACCAACCTCTTCGAGATCAGCGTCCACTTTGTAATTCTCCAGCTTAGCGCTGAGAGCATCACCCATAGCTTCGGGCTTGGTGTATTCGTGGATGTCGATGCCGCTCAGGGCAACTTCCATCTTCTTCAGCTTACGAGCAGCAGAAGCATCAAATACCTTATCGCCAACTTGTACGATGATGCCGCCGAGAATGGAGGGGTCAACCTTCTTGTTCAAGAAGATTTCACGGCCCAGCTTCTCAGTCAGAATTGCAGAAATGGATTGATACTCGTCAACAGTCAATTTCTTAGCTGTAGTAACGTTTACATCTAAAAGCTCTTTAATGGAGCCCAGATCAATTTTGAAGTCGGACAATTCTTGCTTCAGCAAAGCAATATTTTCTTCACTCTTCATATTGTACCAATCACCTCCGAATACCGGCTCTCAGTCCCACTGTTTCGCACTTTCAGTGGACCTCGTCCGGCCTAATAGGGAAACGAGCAAAATCACTGCATCAATTATTTCATGATGGAATCAACAATTTTGCTAGCCATTTTTTTGTCTTCTTCAGAATTCAGCTTTTGCTCAACAATTTTGCCAGCAGCGATCATGGACAGGCTGATAACCTGTGCACGAACTTCGTCCATAGCTTTCTTCTTTTCAGTAGCGATAATCTCTTTTTGAGCTGCTACATATTGCTCCTGCTCAGCCTTGGTGTCAGCCATAATCTTATCATGAGCTGCTTGAGCGGTTTTGCGGGCGTTTTCAATGATAGCCTGTGCTTCCTGTCTTGCATCCGCTAATTTTGCAGCATATTCAGCTTTAACTGCTTCAGCATCCTTTTTAGCCATTTCAGCAGTCTCTAAATCGCTAGCAATTTTATTCTTGCGCTCTTCCATGATACCCAGTACAGGTTTGTAAACGAATTTAGCAAGAACGAAAACAAGAACCAAAAAGTTCAGGATTTGCGCGATAAGTGTTGCGTTAATATTAACCAATTATCTCACTCTCCTATTTGTTTTCTTAATTTACGGATTCTAGATTATTTTACGAAGGGGTTAGCGAATACCAGTACTACAGCAATAACGTAGCACAGAATAGGCATGGACTCTACCAGACCTACGGATACCAGCATGTTGGTGAACAGCTTGCCAGCTTCTTCAGGTTGACGAGCCATGGACTCGATTGCTTTACCAGTTAAGTTACCGTTACCAAGAGCAGCGCCCAGAGCTGCAGCCAGGCAGATGAATGCAACAGCGAACATAGATGCTGCAATAATAATTGCGTTTTCAGTCATTGAAATTTCCTCCTATCAATCATAAGACATTTTGATTTTAAATTTTTAGAATGACTTTTAAATTAGTGATGCGCAAAAGCCAGCGCGAAGCTGGTCAGAGCCAGCATGGTGAAGATAAAGGCTTGCAAGAAACCAATAACCAAGCTGAACATTACCCAGAATTCAGGTACAACCCACGGAGCCAGTTGATACAGTACAATCAACAGGATTTCGCCTGCCAGAATGTTACCGAATAGACGAAGAGCCATAGTCATCGGTTTAACAACTTCGTCTAACAAATGCAACGGCAAGAATGCGGGAGAAGGACTAATATAGTGCTTGTAGTGACTCAAGCCCTTTTGGCCAATACCAATGATGTGCACACCGATTGCAACAGTCAAGGACAGTGCAAAGCAGGTGTTAACGTCGTTGGTAGGAGAAGTCCAGTGTACACCAACCTGCGGCAACATACCAATCTCGTTACTAATAAAGATGAACATGAAAAGGGTGATAATAAAAGGAGCCATGTACTTGCGTCCTTTAATACCCAGTTGGCCTTCCATAAGATCGTTTAAGAAGTCAATAAAGAACTCCATAACATTTTGGACTCCGCTAGGAACCATTTTCGGATTTTTGGCGGCCAGCAAGAAGAGAACAAACACTACTGCCATTGTAATCCAGGTCATATACATGGTTTGCATATGAATAACAATACCAGGTGCTACTTCTTGAGCAAGGTAATGGATAATCTCACCGGAATGTTCTTGTGCTGCAGCTGCTGCTTCATTTCCCATTATTTCTCTCTCCTTTCTTCACGTTACCCTCGTTATTGAGCTGGTACGCGATAATTGTTAAATTAAAAAGTAAAAATATATGTATCAGCAGAAGGCCGATGCAGACACCTGCCACATTGGCTCCCTGCCTTAACAACAAAACAATGATGCTGGATACAGCCATAATCCTGTACCAACGGTGGCGCTTCATGATGAGTAGTCCCCGCTGGGGGTCCTTTTCATAGGGCAAGGCCTTCTTGATGCCATGGACCAAAATCACTGTGTCCAAAAGCCCTAATACGAAGCCGCGAAACAAGGACAGCGCCGCTCCCGGATAGCCCAGCACATGCAGTGCTATCACCATCACAAGACCTATGCAGGCCGGCAGCATTAAAAAGCGTTTATAACCGCCCCTTACTACGGGCGCGAAATCAAAGGTCATCATGGGCTTTTATTCGTCCTCATCCTGCATTACTGAATGTACTAGCTTGAAGAAGGTCAGGAAGATGGTGACGATGGCAAGGCTGATGCCCGCCAGACGAAAGGTGTGGTCCCCTGTCTCGAAATAAGCATCCAGCCAATCCCCACCAAAGTAGGCCAAAAGAAAGTCGAAAACTATCATGGCTGCCAAGGAGGACACCGTAGCCAAAGCGTTGAACATTTTGAGGCGCTGCTTGCGCTCCCTTTCCTCTTTACGCCGATCCCGGTTCTCCACAGCTGCTTCCTTGCTCCTTAATTTTTCCAAGCTTAATAGACCATCTGCGAGTTCACAGAATGGTACAATATAATTTTAATTTATTTCACAAAAATTGTCTACTCAATTATGCTGAAATTCGGAGAAATTTTCCACCGAGTAGCCATTTTTACGTAAAATCGCTTTGATAATGCGCTCGCAGGCCTTGCCATCACCATAGGGATTAGCAGCCTCCGCCATGGAGCGATAGTGCTTTTCATCGTCCAGGAGACGATTGGTTTCTCGCAAAACATCCTCATAAGCGGTGCCGATGAGCTTCACTGTGCCCCGCCTCGGGACGCTCGGTGGTGTCTCGCAGCACAAGCACCGGCTTGCCCAAAGCAGGAGCCTCCTCCTGGATGCCACCACTATCGGTGAGCACGATATCCACCTTGGCCATTAAATTGGCAAAGGGCTCGTAATCCATGGGCTCAATGAGATGCACACGGCTCAGATGGCCCAGCTCCTGGTTGACGATTTCCCGCACCTTGGGATTCTTGTGCACCGGGAAAATGGCCTCCACATCCGCATGGGTTTCCAGCACGCTCTTCAAGGCGCGGTACACATGGCGCATGGGCTCGCCCAAATTTTCCCTTCTATGGGTGGTCATCAAAATCAATTTGTGACCGGTAGCAAAGACCTTGTTAAAGTCTTCATCAGCAAAATGATAATCACTGTGGACAGTGGTTTGCAAAGCGTCGATAACGGTGTTGCCAGTTACCAAGATGTTTTCCGGCTGCACATTCTCCTTCAGCAAATTGGCCTTGCTGGTTCCTGTAGGCGCAAAATGCATATCGGCAATGGCGCCGGTCAGCTTACGGTTCATTTCCTCCGGGTAGGGGGAATACTTGTTGCCGGTTCTGAGGCCCGCCTCTACGTGCCCCACGGGAATTTGGGCATAAAAGGCTGCCAGTGCTCCCGCAAAGGTAGTAGTTGTGTCACCATGGACCAGCACCATATCGGGCTGAGCCTCCTCCATGACGGGCTTGAGGCCCATCAAGGCGCGGGTCGTCACATCATATAGGGTTTGGCCACTGGTCATAATATTCAAATCATAATCGGGCACAATGCCAAATAAGTCCAGCACCTGATCCAGCATCTCCCTGTGCTGGGCAGTCACGGCCACAATGGGCTGAATATAGTCAGGATACTTGCGCATTTCTAATACTAAAGGACACATTTTGATTGCTTCCGGACGGGTTCCGAAAACAGTCATCAGTTTTATCTTCTCCACGGTTCTTCCTCCCCTTTATCTGTCGTTCAGAATACCGATTTTTTTCAGCTGTGATAATAGCCGCAATAATTAGTGCGGCATAAAAGCCATCGAACTCAGCCCACAGCACCGCTGCAATACCCAAAATAGCAGTGATGCCATACATCAAGAGCACAGCCTGCTTTTGGTTCATGCCCATGGCCAATAGGCGATGGTGTAAATGCCCCTTATCCGGCTGGAAAATGGGGCGTCCATTGCTATAGCGCCGCATGATAGCAAAGGCCGTATCCATAATGGGCAGGCCCAAGGCAATAGCCGGCACAATCAACGCCACTGTTGCAGCAGTTTTCACCGCACCATAAACGGAAATCGCCGCCAGCATGTAGCCAATGAACATGCTGCCCGTATCACCCATGAAAATGGTGGCAGGATTAAAATTATAACGAATGAAGCCGATGATACCGCCGGCCAAGGCCGCAGTCATCACAGCGATATGGTAATAGCCCATTTGTACAGCCACCAAAATCACAGTCAAGGAAGCAATGGCAGACACGCCCGCTGCCAAGCCATCCAAGCCGTCAATCAGATTAACCACATTGGTAAAGCTGATAACCCAAAAGATGGTCAGGGGAATGGACAAATACTCCAAATAAAAATAGCCGCCAAAGGGATTGTTCACCCATTCGATACGAATATCGAAAAGCACCAACACACAGGCAGCAAAAATCTGCCCCAGCAGCTTTACCTTGGCAGGCAGCTGGTATTTGTCATCCAGCACGCCCACAATGACGATAACCGTGGCACCTATAAGGATACCCACTATATCCTTGGTCATCTCCAAGCTTGCCACTGCGGCAACCATAAAGGCGATATAGATAGCCAAGCCTCCTAAGCGGGGCATAATCTTCTTATGCACCTTGCGATTATCGGGCTTGTCAATAGCGCCGATGAGGAAGGCTAATTTTTTAATGTACGGGGTCAGAATATAGCTTACCAATGCGGCAAGCAAAAAGGGAAAACCATAAGCACTTAGCATTCTATTTTTACTCCAGAATTCACACACACCAAAAAGCAAATCTAAGCTCGTAAGCTTTGCCTTTTATATAGTATATCATCTTTCGCAAAAAATTACATCAAAAAATTTCGGCGCAAGGTATTGCAAATCTCTGAATAAGAGATTATAATAAAATAAATTATCTTAATA
>SFRS01000042.1 GCA_004562175.1 bacterium
CATTTTTTCTCCTACCATCTCATAGGTAAAGCCTTGCAGGATGCGCACTCTGACCATATCGCCCACCGCAAGTCCCTCAGCGTTCTCAATAAAGATGGTACCATCGATATCAGGCGCCTCGTGGGTGCTGCGTCCATAAGCCAAATTGTCCTCGTCAAAGCCCTCCACCAGTACATCAAGCTCTGCGTCCTCGCGCTCCTGATGGATTTCCTCGGAAATACCGGCCTGCAAGGCCATCAGCTCGTGATAGCGATTTTCTTTCACTTCGGGAGCAATTTGGTTTTCCATGGCACCGGCTACAGTGCCCTCTTCTTGGGAATATTGGAACACACCTGCATTTTCAAAGCGCTGCTTTTCTACGAAATCCATGAGCTCCGCAAAATCCTCGTCTGTTTCACCGGGAAAGCCCACGATGAAGGTGGTGCGGATGGTGATGCCGGGGATGCGGGTGCGCAGCTTGTTGAGTAGTGTCTCCACCTGCGCGCGAGTGTCAAAGCGGTTCATGCTGTCCAAAAGCCTGTCGCTGGCATGCTGCAGGGGAATGTCGATATATTTGCAAACCTTGTCTAAAGTGGCAAAGGCTTCAATCAATTCATCGGTAAAGTTATTGGGATACAGGTACATAACCCTGATCCACTCAATGCCCTCCAGAGCATTCAAATCACGGAGCAGCTGGGGCAAAAGCAGCTTGCCGGTGCTGTCCTCACCGTAGCGAGTGGTATCCTGGGCTACTACAATGATTTCCTTGATACCGCTCTCGGCCAAGGCCTTGGCCTCCGCCATAACCTCATCATAGGGACGGGAGGTATAGGGACCGCGGAGCTGGGGAATGATGCAGTAGGAGCAGCAATTGTCGCAGCCCTCGGCGATTTTCAGATAGGCCATATAGCCAGGGGTGGTGAGCATGCGGGGCGGCATAGCTACATTTTTGCTTGTCAACTTTTCTAAATGCTTCAAGCGTTTGCCCGCCATAACCTGATCGATAACCCAGCCAATATCGGTAAAGCTGTCGGTACCTACAATGGCGTCCACCTCGGGCATGCTTTCAAAAAGCTCGTCCGCATAGCGCTGACCCAAGCAGCCCGTCATGACCAAATATTTACAGCTGCCATTTTGCTTATATTCTGCCATTTGCAGCACCGTGTTAATGGACTCCTCCTTGGCGCTTTCAATAAAGCCACAGGTGTTCACAATAATCAAATCGGCCTCCGCCGGGTCATTGGTGATTTCCAGCTGTTTTTCCCGAATCAAGCCCAGCATAACCTCAGAATCCACCAGATTCTTGGGGCAGCCCAAGCTGACCATACCTATCTTCATCTCATCCTTCCTCCTTCTATTTACTAAAGCACACTTTTTACAAAGGCGCATTTACTTGCTAAAGCGCACACGTTCCAGCCATCTATTGGTCAAGGCCTCCTGCTTGGCAGGCTCCAAATAGCTGGTATTCAGCCACAGCTTCTTGGCATCCACCGGCTTAGCGTCCACACCACGAGGGAAAATGAACATGTAGCCCGTGTTATTGGTTTGGGCCACAGCCTGTACCTTGTCACTGCTGATGAGCCAGCTCATGAACTGAACAACAGCCTTCTCCTGCTCCTCGTTGCAGCCACTGAACATGCCCACGCAATACAGATTCACCGGTGTACCCTCCCTGGGGTGCACCACATAAGCGGGAAATTTATTCTCCAAATATTTAAAAACGTAGCTCTGCCGGGTTATAGCCACATCCGCATCCCCCACTGCCGTCATGCGAATGGAGGTGAAGGGAAATTTGGCATATTGTCCCACAAAGCGGTTGATATTCCACAAATAATTCAAGGAAGTGGTTTCGCCCATGGCATCCGCAAAAGCGCCCAAAAAGTTTTGGGTACTGCTGCTGTCGGACAGATTTTCCATAGCAACACGCAGCTGCTCGTTGTTCTCCAAATCAGTCCAGCCCTTCATGGCACTTTGGCCAATAATGCGGGCAAAGTATTGGTTCACCAAAAGCACTGCCGGGTCATAAAAGACCCCAAACCAATGACCTTCCTTGTCCTTGAGCTTGGCAGGTAACTTCTCTGCCAGCGCAAAGCTGGTCGGCTGCAGCTTGCCCTGCTGCTTAAGGCCGTAGAGGGTGCGCTGCTCCGCCAAAACCAGCTCCGGCAGGGGTGCCTCCGGCTTCAGCTCGCCGATAAAGCGCAGCTGGATTCCTTCTTTGTTGTTTTTATTAAAGCTCTCCACCAAATCCTGAGTGAACTTGCTATCCAGCTCCGAATAGAGGCAGAGCGTTCGCGTGGCCACCGGTGCCTTGGGCTCAGCATCGGAGCCGCAGCCAGCTACTACCAGCAGCAGGGCCACAGCTACCAGGGCCACCAAAAATTTACGCAACATAGTTTAACCTCCGCTCCTAGGAGCGATGTTTTTTGGCAGGCGCACTTTTACTAGTGGCCCTGCCTGCAGCTTTGCCCGCTCTGCCGCCACCTGCGCGCCCACGCGCAGCTCCGGCGCCAGCCTTCGCACCACCGCCATGCTGTCCGCCAGAGCGCGGGCCGCCGCCGCGACGTTCCGGTCCGATGAGACATTTGGGCTCCGTGCCAATCAAGTCGGTGCGCCCCGCCCGCTGCAAGGCGTCCAGCACCAGCTGGCGATTGCGGGGAGCGCGGTACTGCATCAACGCCCGCTGCATGGCCTTGTCATGGGGATTGCGGGCCACGAAAATCGTTTCTCCCGTGGTGGGGTCAACGCCGGAATAATACATGGCCGTAGCCGCACTGCCGGGGGTGGGAATGAAATCCTGCACCTGCTCCGGCTGGTGCTTGATGTCCCGCAGGAACTCCGCCAGCTCGATGGCGTTATTCAAGGTGCAGCCAGGATGGCTGCTGATAAAATAAGGTACTAAATATTGGGGCAGGCCTAGCTCCTGATTCTTTTTGGCATAGGCCCGCATAAATTTCAGGTAAACCTCCTTGCCCGGCTTGCCCATGCGCTTGAGCACGGGCGGAGCAATGTGCTCCGGGGCAATCTTGAGTAAGCCGCTAATATGGTAGCGGCATAAAACATCCAAAAATTCCTGCTTTTTGTCGGCCAAAAGATAGTCATAACGAATACCGCTGCGGATGAACACCTTCTTGATGCCCGGCAGCGCCCTGAGCTTGGCCAAAAGCTCAATATAATCGCTATGGTCCGCATCAATATTAGGACAGGGCTCCGGGAAGAGGCACTGCCTGTCCTTGCACACGCCGTACTTCAACTGCTTAGCGCAGGAGGGATGGCGGAAGTTAGCTGTGGGTCCGCCCACGTCGTGGATATATCCCTTGAAGCCCGGCAGCTGGGAAATAATTTTTGCTTCCCGAATAATGGATTCGTGGCTACGGGCTTGGATGATGCGCCCCTGATGGGCATGAATAGCGCAGAAGGAGCAGCTGCCAAAGCAGCCACGACAGCTGACGATGCTGAACTGCACCTCCTCCAGTGCGGCCACGCCGCCCTTGGCGTCGTAGCTGGGGTGCCACTGGCGCATGTAGGGCAAATCATAAATAGCGTCCATTTCCTCCTGGGTCAGGGGATAAACGGGCGGATTTTGCACGATGTATTTATTTTGACCACGCTGTACCACGGGCTTGCCATAAAAGGGGTCCTGCTCGCGGCTTTGCAAATGATAAGCCTCCGCGAAGAACTTTTTATCATCCCGAATGGCCTTCCAGCCCGGCAGCTTCACGTATTCCTGCCCCTCGGGCAGCTCGTCACAGGCATAGGCCGTGCCGCGGATGTAACGCATATCCTCCATGCTGGCGCCGCCGGCAAGGTAGTCTGCGATTTCCACAATCTGCTTTTCACCCATGCCATACACCAAAAGGTCCGCTTTGCTGCTTTCCAAGATGGAGGGCAAGAGCTTGTTTTCCCAATAGTCGAAATGCACAAAGCGCCGCAAGCTGGCCTCGATGCCACCGATAATCACGGGCAAATGGGGCCAGAGACGCTTCACCATTTGGGCGTACACCATGGTGGCATGGTCGGGACGCTGCCCCACCGCGCCTCCGGCGGTGTATTTGTCCACACTGCGCGGATTCTTTGCTGCTGTATAATGGCACAGCATGGAATCCAGGTTGCCACCGGAAATGAGCACGCCCAAACGGGGCTTGCCCAAGGCGGCAAAGCTTTCCGGCTTGTCCCAAGCAGGCTGGCACAACAGCGCCACCTTGTAGCCCTGAGCCTCCAGCACACGACAAATCACTGCCGGTCCAAAGGAGGGATGGTCCACATAGGCATCACCGCTGATGAACAAAAAGTCCAGCTGCTCCCAGCCACGCTCTACAATTTCTTCTTGGGAAATAGGTAAAAATTTATTCATTAATAGCTCCTACTATTGTTTAGCCTTTGCTTGAGCTTGCCCAGCCTTCGGCTTGGCAGGCTGAGCAGCCTTGGTTTCGTTAGCCTTAGTATTGACAGGGACAGGCTGCGTATTAACAATCTGCATGTTGGCCGGCTTAGCCTCCTTAGCAGGGGCTGCCTCCGGCTTACTTGCTTCCACCTTCTTGGTGGGAATGCTGGCTGCCGGCTTATTTGCCTGCACAGGGGGAGCTTCGTTTACAGCTCCCGGTCGGGTATACGTCTTCACCTGTACGCCGTGCTCACCCTTGAGGTCCACGCTTTCACCGTTAACCTCCAGCTTCATGACCCCGATATTGCCATATTTCACAATCAATTTATCCTTGGCCTCGAAGGTTGTTTTATCCTTGGCCCGCATCATGCCGGCAAATATTTCCTTGCCATCGGCCTGCACCTCCAGCCAACAATCGCCGGTTGCCTCCATCTGCACCTGCACCTTGTCCCAAACCACCGCGGGCTTGGCAGCAGACTCCTCTTTTTTCTCTACAGAAGCCACAGCTACAGGACGATTATTGAAGTAGTCAATAGCCCTAGGAATAGCAAAGTAGCCCCCGGCCAACACCAGCAGCACAGCCACTCCTGCCAAAGCCTGTCTAACATCAAAGCCGGACAATTTGGGCATGCTGGGCAGCTCCAGCTTGCCGGTGCCACTGCCTATGTCGCGAGGATTTTTCAGCTGGATATTCAGCTTCACCTTGTCCACCTCGCGAATACCCGCACTACGCATGGCCTCCTTGGCCACTCCGGCAGTGCTGGCCTTGTACAGCTGCACCAGCTCCGGTCCGTTCAGGCCCAAAAAATTACCATAATTGCGAATCATGCCCTTCAAGAAAACCTCGCCGGGAGTCTTGTCATATTCATCCTTTTCCAAGGCCTCCAGATACCGGCCACGGATGCTGGTACCCTGCTCGGCCTCAGCCAAGGACAGACCCTTGGCCAAGCGGGCTTCTCTCAGCAAAGTGCCAACGCTTTTTTCAGTGTCCATTTGTCAGTACCTCCACCTTATTCACGCTTCAGGAAGCGCTCCTCGGCCTCCTGTCTTGACATAATAACCTCCCTGGGCTTGGAGCCAACGGATTGACCCACAATGCCCAGCTCCTCCATGGTGTCCACCAGTCGCGCCGCCCGGGTATAACCGATGCGGAAGCGCCGCTGGAGCATGGAGCTGGATGCCTGACCCATATCCAAAACTAAGCTCAATGCATCCGCAAACAATTCGTCCTCAGCAGAGGAGTCGCTTTCCACGTCCTCCCCGCCGTTATTTTTATTTTTACTGTCGCATTCCAGCTCCTGCTCCGTCACCTCTTCGGTGTAGTTCACAGGAATGGATTGCTGCACAATAAATTCCACAATTTTATTCAATTCCTCATCGGTAACGAAGGCACCCTGCACGCGCACGGGCTTGTTGAAGCCGATTGGATAAAAGAGCATATCACCCTTGCCCAAAAGCTTTTCCGCACCGCCCATGTCAATGATGGTGCGGGAGTCCGTTTGTGAAGAAACCGCAAAGGCAATGCGGGAAGGGATATTGGCCTTGACAATGCCCGTGATGACATCCACGGAGGGTCTTTGAGTGGCCAAAATCAAATGGATACCGGCGGCGCGGGCCTTTTGGGCCAGACGCAAAATGGCGTCCTCCACATCCACCTTGGCCACCATCATCAAATCGGATAGCTCGTCGATGATGATGACGATGAAGGGCATTTTTTCCTCTGCCTGGGCGTTATAGCTGTTTATTTCCCGCACATGGCTTTCGGCGAAGCAGTTGTAGCGCCGCTCCATCTCGGCCACAGCCCAATGCAGGGCGGAGGCCGCCTTTTTCGGCTCCGTCACTACCGGGGTCAGCAGATGGGGAATGCCATTGTAGTTGGACAGTTCTACTACCTTGGGGTCCACCAAAATCAGCTTCACCTCTTCCGGGCGCGCCTTGTACAAAATGCCGGCGATAATGGTATTGATGCACACGGATTTGCCGCTGCCCGTAGAGCCTGCCACCAAAAGATGGGGCATTTTGGACAAATCGGCGGAGATAATGTCGCCGCTAATGTCCTTGCCGAGGCCTATACACAGCTTGGAGGGAGTGCAGCGCACCTTGGCGTCCTCCACTACCTCTCTAAAGCACACGGTATCATTTTTTGTATTGGGAGCCTCAATACCGATTGCCGATTTGCCAGGAATGGGGGCTTCAATGCGCACGCCCGGCGCCGCTAGGCGCAGGGCAATATCATCAGCCAAGTTCACCACGGAGCTGACCTTCACACCGGGAGCGGGCTCCAGCTCAAA
>SFRS01000043.1 GCA_004562175.1 bacterium
CGGGAGGCCATGCCCAAAACCTCTCCTGTATAAGGATCCATAATGATGGCAGCAGCACCCTTGGCATGGGTTCTGGCGATGGCATCATCCATGGCATCCTCCAGCACATATTGCATCTTGCTGTCCAGCGTCAAATAAACCGTGGGCAGCTGCTCCTGCTTCTTTTGCATGTCCTCAGGATTGTCATTTAAAAGACTGCCTAAAATCTGCTGGCCAGCCGCATCTACCATCAGGGAATACTTGGTATCCTTGCCCTTTAAAATGTCGTTGAGCTGGTACTCGATGCCGCTAAGGCCCACGTCATCCGTGCCAATGAAGCCCAAAATTTGGGCTGCGGTGCGTTTTTTGGTGTAATAACGCTTGCTTTCCTCCAAAAAATGTAAGCCTGGCAGCTTGTTATCCTTGATAATCTTGCGCACCTGCTCCTCATCCCTGGGGTCCATGGTACGCTTAAGCCATACGAAACGACCACCGCCAGTGAAAATGCTATAGAGGCGTTCCTTATCCATTTTCAGCACCGGCGCCAACAAATCGGCAGCAATGCGCCGCGCATCCCTGCGAGGCTGCGTCTTGCTCACAAGAGAATCATCGCTCATGCCCTCCGGGTCCACGTATAGTGAGCCCGTCATGATGCTCACGGCCAGCTCTTCTCCATCACGATCCACAATGCGACCACGGGGATGCTTTTGGGTCAAATCCGCCGTCAGTTGGTTTTCGCTTTGCTTGCGCAAATCGTCGGCACGTATAATCTGGAGCCAACCCAAGCGCAAAATTACACCCACAAAAACTGCTAACAGCAGAAAGCACATCCAACCAAAACGAATGCGCCCATCATTTAAAGTGAATTTTTTCATGAGCGCCACCTCTCATTGCGCACCATGCGCAAATTGTCCCGTCGCTGCTCGGGAGGCATGGCCTCGTGCTCGGCTTCTCTTACCTCATCGTCGTACACCGAAAGCAACAGGCCAATAGCTGCCATGGATAAAACCATGGAGCTGCCACCATAGCTGATAAAAATCAACGGTACACCAATGACCGGCAAAATGCCGCACACCATGGCCATGTTAGCCACCGCTTGGCCAATAATTAAAAAGGTCACGCCACCGGCCAACAAAAAGCCCCTTCTATCCTTAGCATTAATCGTAATCGTGCAAAAGGCAAAGCCCAATAGCGCGAAAAGCAGCAACAAAATCATCGCCCCAATAAAGCCATTCTCTTGGCAGAAAATAGCAAAGGCGAAATCAGTGTGCGCCTCGGGCAAATAGAAAAACTTACCGGCTCCGTGTCCCCAATGGGTCCCCGTCAAGCCACCACTGCCAATGGCTAAAAGGGACTGCACCATCTGGTAGCCCTTGCCCCTGGGGTCAATCCAAGGGTCAAACCACACCTGCACGCGCTCCATGCGATAACTAGAAGCAAGTGTGCCCACCACGGCCAGCGCGCCTACGCCACCCAAAATACCGAGCACCTGCCATTTGGGCACCCCGGCAATAATATACACACCCAGCATTAAAGAGACAATAATCGCTGCTGTGCCCAAATCAGGCTGTTTATAAACCAAGACAGCACAGATAAAGGTTGCTGCGAGCACCATGCGATGGTCACCGGGAGCGAAAAAGCTCACCCTTTGCCCCTTGCGCAGCATATTGCCCAAATACTTGGACGCCAGCATAATAACAGACAGCTTGGCGAATTCCGAAGGTTGAATGGAGAAGGGTCCCAAATAAATCCACCGGGAAGCACCCTTCGTAGCAATACCCACAGCATCCACGTACAACAGCATCAAAAAGACAATGATGAAAAAGCCCCACAGAGGCTTGCGATTCAGCCATGCCTTGTAGCCCACGCGGCGCACAATAGCCATGCCACCAAAGCCCACCAGAGCAAAGATAAAGTAGCGGAACAAAAAATACACACCGCTACCCGTCATATCCCTGGCCATGACAAAGCTGGCGCTGAACACATTGATGCCACCAATCAACACCAACAGAAACATCACCATATAGATAAGCTGGCTTGGATTATTCCAAAATTTTAAAAAGGTGTTCTTCATAAGTCAGGACCTAAATTAAAACACAACCTCGCAGAAATTGATGGGCGTTCCTAAAGCGCTAAACTTCTGCTCATATTCCGTTTGTACGGGATTTTCATACTCACTGTGATGCAAGTCATAGCTCAAGGCGATAATCTCCAGTCCAAATTCCTTGAATTCCTCCACGGAAAAGTCAAACAACCCGCGATTATCCGTCTTAAAGCGCAAATGGCCACCCTTACCAAGCAGCTGGGCATACTTAGCCAAGAAGTTGCGATGGGTCAAACGACGCTTGGCATGACGTGCCTTAGGCCAGGGATCGCTGAAATTCAAATACAGCTCCTTGATTTCGCCGGGCTCGAACCAATCCAACAAGCTTTCCGCATTGGCACAAATAATGCGCACATTGTCCAGCCTTTTATCCTTGGCAGCCTTGCCGGGGAAATAAGCAATGTCGTGCTGAGTCTCGATACCAATGAAGGCTTTCTCAGGATACAGCTCTGCCATACCAATGGTAAAGCGCCCCTTGCCACAGCCAATCTCTAAGCACAGACGCTTGCCGGGAAACAGCTCCTGCCAGTGACCCTTATACTGCTCAATATCATGCATCAAAACGTATTCATCCACTACGTCCTTCATAGCTTCTTCAATCCAAGGTTTTTTTCTTAAACGCATGCTTCTACCTCACAATAATTATAATATGCTTAATTTTATATTATACATCGAAACGCGCCTCGACGCACGAAAACTTTTTACGATTGCTATAGAAAAAAGTTGGTAATAATTTTCAGATTTTTATTGCTATTTACGCTAATCTGTATTATAATACATTTGAAGACTAAAGCAGCTGCAGTCCTCATTCTATATACGGAGGCAAGTATTATGATTCTACTAGGAAAAATTCATTGGTTCGACCCCATCAAGGGCTACGGCTTTATTACAACCAAGCATGGGGACGATATTTTTGTTCATTACACCGCCATTAAGGGTGAAGGCTACCGCACTGTTTACGATGGGCAGGATGTCTATTACCAAATTGTCAGAGGCAAAATCGGTCTGGAAGCCAAGGATGTGCAGCCCATCTATGACAATCGCCCACGTCCGCGTATGCGCTATCATTAAATGTAGCCGGTCATTTCTCCTTTATATTATATCTGTGTTTTTTGCCTTCGGATGCGCCCAGCAGCGCATCCTTTTTTTGCTCGCTTTTATTTTTGATAATACTCTTAATTGCAAGACGAATACTCCAAGCAGAATACACTACATCATGCTTAAAAACAGTAAAAAAAATACACAAAATGCTCTAATCGACTTGCATGTTTGTAAAATTTATGTTAAATTTAAGGGTGAAAATAGTCGGCCCGGCAGCGAGGCTACCGCTGTCCTAATCCCGACCAAATATGCTTAACAACCGGCCCCGAGTGCCGGTAATAACTAAGGAGGTTTTCATCCATGTTGAAAAAAACTAGTATCGTTGCAATGGCTTGTGTATTGGCTGGCTCCATGCTCTTCGCTGGCTGCGGCGGCGGCGAAAAGAAAGCTGCTGCTCCCAAGGCTGAAGGCAATAAGCTCATCATTTATACCTCTATGAAGGAATCCCTCATTAAAGGTATCGTAACCGGCTTCGAAAAGAAATATCCCGACATTAAGGTTGACTATCAATCTGCAGGCGCTGGCAAGCTGATGGCTAAAATCGCTGCTGAACGTCAAAGCGGCAAGATTCTGGCTGACGTAATCTGGACCAGTGAGGTTCCTGACTTCTACAAGATGAAGAAGGAAGGCATCCTGGCTAACTACAAGAGCCCCGTATTCAAGGAAATCGTTAACCCCTTCGATGACTATGATGGATCCTTCCATGCAGCTCGTCTGGGCACCCTGGGCATCATCATCAACACTGATAAAGTAAAGACCGCTCCGACCCAATGGGCAGACCTGAAGAAACCCGAATTCAAGAACGGCTTCGCAGTTGCTAACCCCGCTCTGAGCGGCACCGCTTATATGTCCATCGCGCTGCTGCAAAAACAATTTGGCCCCAACTTCTTCAAAGAGCTGAAGGCTAACGGCGCTCGCGTAGGCAAGGGCTCCGGCCAAGTTATCGACGACACCGCTTCCGGCGAATTGGCTGCATCCTTGGCAGTTGACTACATCACCAACGCTAAGATCGCTAAAGGCGCTCACATTAAGATGTGCTATCCGCCTGAACTGCTGGTAGTTCCTTCCCCGGTTGCTATCTTCAAGGATACCAAGAAGCTGGACGCTGCTCAAAAATTTGTTGACTACCTGCTGGGCGCTGAAGCACAACAATTGGTAGCTAACCAAGGCACCATCCCCGTTCGTGAAGACGTTAAGATTGATCCTAAATTCCAACTGCCTTCCCCGAAAGAAGCTTTGAAGAAGGGTATCAAAGTTAACTACCTCGAGATCATCGACAGCAAAGAAAAGACTGTTAAAGAGTTCTCCGAACTGATGCAAGTTAAAAAATAAGCTTTAACGCATACTCAAAAACGGGCAGAGCGGGACTTTCCCGTTCTGCCGTTTTTACCTTATAGAAATAATGTGTATTTTCGCATGATTTATCCAAATATTTTACAGGAGGTAGCCTAATGGAAGATATTATCAAGGTCGAAGGTGTGGCCAAGGGCTACGGCAAACACCAAGTCCTGCAAAATTTAGATATCGCCATCAAAAAGGGTGAATGCTTCACCCTCTTGGGTCCCTCAGGCTGCGGCAAAACTGTCACCATCCGTCTCATCGCCGGTCACGAAGTACCCGATGCAGGCAAAATCATCATTGATGGCACCACAGTAGCCGACAGCGCAACCGGCGAATACATTCCTCCCGAACGCAGAGGTCTGGGCATTGTGTTCCAGGATTACGCCGTATGGCCCCATATGACTGTTTTTGAAAATATTGCTTATCCCTTGAAAATGGAAAAGCGCTCCAAGGAAGAAATCAACGAGCTGGTTATGAAAATGATCGAGGTCGTTGGCATGAAGGGTCTGGACAAGCGTCTGCCCTCCGAGCTCTCCGGCGGTCAACAGCAGCGTGTTGCTTTGGCCCGCGCTCTAGTTGCTGACCCCAGCGTTATGCTTCTGGACGAGCCCCTGTCCAATCTGGATGCTAATCTGCGCGAAGAAATGCGCTTTGAAATCAAAGCTCTGCAGCGCAAATTTGGCATTACCGTACTTTTTGTAACCCATGACCAGGAGGTTGCTCTGGCTATTTCCGACCGTCTGGCCATTATGGACGCCAGCGGCAACATCCGCCAAATCGGTAATCCCTATGAAATCTTTGAAAAGCCTGCTGACCTGTTTGTTTTCAAATTCATGGGTATTGCTAACTTCCTGCATGCAACTGAAAAGAACGGCAAATTCTATGTTGGCAACGGCAATCAGGAAATTCCTTGGGAAGGCCCCAAGGGCAAGGCTGCCAAATGGGTTGCCGGCTTCCGTCCTTCTGACGTAGAAATCCATCGCGAAGGCCCCGGCCTCAAGGGTATCATCCACCGCGCTAACTTCTTGGGCGCCACCATGGACTATGCCATCGATGTGGACGACCAAGCCTTGCGCACCGAAATCGAAACTCACACTGCTATCAACAACAACCTCATGTTCAAGGAAGGCGAGGAATGCTACATTACCTTCAAGGCCTTGCACTGGTTTGATGCAGAACAACTCAAGGAGGTGGAAGAATAATGGCAAGTGGCACCATTAAAAAGGATAGTGGCTTTGGTATTGCCCAAGTCATTCTCTTCATCTCTATTGCAATCCTCGTTATTTTCGTAGCTTGGCCCGTGCTCCTCATTCTGTTCAACGCCTTCTTCGTAGATGGCAAGTTCAACAGCATGGACTTTTATAAAGTCCTCACCGAGCCCGAAACCTTCCAGGCTTTGATTAACTCTTTGATTATCGCCAGCATGACCACCGTTGGCTCCACCATCGTGGGTACCTTCTTTGCTTGGCTGGTAACTCGTACCGATCTTCCCTATAAGACCTTTATGAAGAGCCTTTTCCTCGTTCCCTTCATGCTGCCCTCCTTCATCGGCGCTTTGGCTTGGAAAATGCTGCTCAGCCCCCATGCCGGTTATATTAACAAGTGGTTCATGGCCACCTTTAATACCACCGAGCCCCTTTTCAACATCTATACCTACCACGGCATCAGCTGCGTTGAGGTCATGTACCTCTTCCCCTTCGTTTTTATTCAGGTTTGCGGTGCTTTGGAGCGTATGGACCCCACTCTGGAAGAATCCGCCCGCATCAGCGGTGCCGGCCTCTTCACTATTACTCGCAAGATTACCATTCCCTTGGTGCTGCCCTCCATTATGAGTGGTGCGCTGCTCATCATGCTGTACTCCATGGCACACTTTGGTACGGTAGCAGTTTTGGGTATTGAACAGGGTATCTATAACATCCCCACGTTGATTTACGAAAAGATCCATGAATCCGCAGGCTCCTTCGCCTCCATTCGTACCGGTACCGTATTGGCAACCGTATTGATTGTGTCCGCAGCCTGCATCATCTGGGCTCAACAAAAGGTGCTCAGCAAGGGCCATTACCAAATCATCGGTGGCAAAAGCTTCCGTCCCATGGAGCTCAAGCTGCGCGGTCTGCGTTTATATCGGCTTCACTATTTTGCTGCCCACCGTGGTTATCTTCATGGTTGGTGGTGTTGAGACCTATGGCCTGCCGCTGACTTGGGAAAACCTGTCCCTCGACAACTACAAGTACATCCTCTTTGAATATGACGTAACTCGCGATGCTATCTTCAACTCCGTAACCTTGGGTCTGGCTGCTGCATTCATCACCATGTTTGCCGGCGTTATGATTTCCTACGTTATCGTAAAGATGAAGGTGCGTGGCAAGGGTATTCTGGAATTCTTGGGCATGCTGCCCTTCTCCGTTCCCGGCTCCGTTATCGCCCTCGGCGTAATCCTTGCTTGGTCCGGCCAGTTCGGCATCAACATCTACAACACTGTATGGATTATTTTGGTATCCTACATTGCTCGTTACATGGCCTTCTCCCTGAAGGCAAACTCCGCTGCTCTGGAGCAGGTGCATGACTCTTTGATGGAAGCATCCCGTTCCTGCGGCGCCAGCATGTGGCAATCCCTGAAGGATATTGTTATTCCTCTGGTTCGCCCCGGTATGGTCAGCGCCTTCTTCTTGATTTTCCTGCCGGCTCTGCGCGAATTGACCGTATCCATCATGCTGTATGCTCCTACCACCAGAACCATCGGTGTAGCCATCTATACTCTGAACGAGGATGGTGAAACCGTTATGTCCACTGCTTTGGCAGGTATCGCATTGATCATCATCGTTTTAGGTCAAATGTTCATCAACCATCTTACCAAGAAAGCGAGTGAGTAATCGTCATGTCATACATCCGCTTAGTTA
>SFRS01000044.1 GCA_004562175.1 bacterium
GAGTTTGATATGGTAATTGCAGATCCAGAAGCAGCATGCTGCCAAATTTTTGAAATTAAACATAGTAGTGAAACAGTACCTAGTCAATATCGCCACTTACTTGATACGGCTAAATGTCAGGCTACTGAGTTCCGCTTTGGTACTATAAAAGGAAAATATGTTTTATATCGTGGCCAATCCCGTGAAACACAGGGAATTAACTATATTAACGTGGAAGAGTATCTGCTCAGTTTAGGTAAAAAGGAGAAATGATTATGCGTATCGGAGTAATTGTACCCAGCACACAAAGTGCCAAAGGTGAGCTTATTGTAAACGCAGTACGAGAGGCACAGCCGGAGGCCGAAGTGCTGAATTTAGGCTGTTTTGCCAATGATGACGAGCAGTACTCTTATGTAGAAGTTGCGCTGACTATAGCATTACTCTTGCACAATAAGGTCGTCGATTTTGTGGTAACGGGTTGCTCCTCCGGCCAAGGCATGATGCTGGCCTGTAATGCCATGCCTGGAGTGTTGTGCGGTTATTTACCAACGCCCCAAGATGCCTTTCTTTTCGGACGCATCAATGCTGGAAACGCGGTTAGTTTACCCTTGGGATTGGGCTTTGGTTGGGCAGGAGAACTCAATTTAAAATACACTGTGAAGGCGCTTTTTGACGGTCCATTTGGAACTGGCTATCCTGCGGAGCAGGCTGAGCGTAAGCGCAAGGATACTTTGCTTTTAAAACAGCTCAAGGAGCATAGTCACAAGGACATGGCGGAGTTTCTGGAAGAAGTTGACAAGGAGCTGCTGGCAGAGATTTTCAGAAATAAGAATTTGCAAGGTCTTATCAAGATAGATTAATAGTGGCATAAAGAAAAGCACTACCTTCAGATTAAATCCCGTCGGTAGTGCTTTCTTCATCCTATCATTTTTGTAAATCCTTGGGGATTGGTATGCGCGTAGCGACCAGCGCTGCCACGATAGGCAACCAAACTAAAAGCTGCATCACAAAGGGCAGGCCATAATTATCAGCCAGATAGCCCAAAATCGTCACGCCAAAGCCGCCCAGGCCCACGCTAAAGCCGATGGTGAGGCCTGACGCCATGCCCACATTATTAGGCATCATGCATTGAGCCAGAATAATTGTCGTAGCAAAGGAGCCAATGATACAAAAGCCAGCGACAACCACCGCAGCCATAGCGAGCCAAGGAGTGGTAGCGACGGTAACAGCATAGATGGCAGGAATGCTGCAGGTAATGGAGCCTAAAAGAATCTTGCGCGCGCCCAGCTTGTCGCTGAGCACGGAGCCCACATAGGTACCGGCAACGCCACCCAAGAGAAAGCCAGAAACAAGGCTGCTAGCAAAAATAGGCTCAAAATTACGGAACTTCATGTAAAAAAGAGGCATATAGGTAGAAATACCCACATGAATGGAGGAGCGCATGAAGATATAAAATAGTATTAAGAAAAGGCCAAAATAAGAAAGCTTCTCTGCCGTGCCTTGAGCAACCTTTTTTGCTTGCTGTGCTGCGTGGGTTAGATTGGCTTTTTCATAAGCACCCATGCATTTAGTCATGAGTCCAAAAACTAAAAGTCCCGGCAACACGAAATAGACAGTGTTATGGATGCCACCGCTGAGGCTCAAAAGGAAGGTCATCAAAATGGAGCCCACAGCCATGCCTGCGTTGCCGCCTAAGGAAAAAATGCCCATGTTTTGGGTACGGTTGCTCTCATCGCTCAAAAAATTTACCGTTTTAGAGGCTTGGGGATGATAGGTGGCGCTGGCCAAACTGATATTAATAACAGTACATAAGAGAAGTGTGTAAGTGGACACCCAGCCCACAAAGGCAAAGCCTGCTCCCGCCATAGCCGCACACACAGGTAGAAGCTTGGGCATGGAGCGCTTGTCCGTGAGATAGCCGAAGGCTGGCTGAATCACGGAGGACATGATATTTTGTGTCAGGACAATGGCGGCCAACTGGGAATAGTTGAGACCGAACATTTCCTTAAGCTGGGGTAGGACAATGGGCAGGGCGCCTGCCTGCATATCCGTAACTAAATGGCCCAAGGCCAGGGCCAAGACAGGTAAAAAAGCTGTTTTATGCATATAATCTCCTCGAATTCAGAATATGTTTGCTTTATGTTTAGCTATAATTATAGCGCGCTTGCTCTAATTAAGCAATGCGACCAGAACAAAGTTGGAGCAAAAGCTCTAAAAACCTTATAATTGGTGAGTTTTCGTTGCAGAAAAATGCTTTGCTTGGTATAATAACAGGAGACAAATCCACATGATATGGACGTTTAAAGTGGCAGCAAGCGTAAGTATGAGGAAAACTGGATTTGAGAAAACTAAAGGGGATGTAGATAATATGACGAAGACAAACAAAAAGGGCAGTGCTATCGCGCTCTTGCCCATCGTTGTGTTTTTATTGATTTTTATCGGTTCGGGCGTAATTACAGGGGATTTTTATAGCATGCCCGCTATTGTGGGCTTTTTGATTGCCCTCATTGTGGCCTTTGCCCAAAACAAAAAGCTCAGCTTCATTCAAAAGCTGCGTCTGTGTTCTACGGGCGTGGGGGATGAAAATATCTTGACCATGTGCCTGATTTTCTTGGCAGCGGGTGCCTTTTCCGGCGCTGTGCGCGCTGCAGGTGGCGTAGAGAGCACTGTTAATTTAGGCCTGTCCATTTTGCCGGGCGGTATGGCTGTGGCAGGACTTTTCGTAATTGGTTGCTTTATTTCTATTTCCATGGGTACTTCCGTAGGCACGATTACGGCTTTGGCACCTATTGCTGCAGGCATCAGTGAAAAAACGGGCTTCTCCATGGCTATTTGTGCTGGCGCTGTCGTTTGTGGCGCCATGTTTGGCGACAATCTTTCCATCATTTCTGATACAACTATCGCTGCTGTCAAAACGCAAGGCTGCGATATGCGGGACAAATTTCGCGAGAACTTCAAAATTATCCTGCCTGCTGCCATTATCACCTTGGGCCTCTTCCTTTTCTTGGGTCAAACAGGTGAATTCCATGTGGAGGGTAGCCTCGATTACAGCCTGATGAAGGTTGTGCCCTATCTGGTAGTTTTGGTTGGTGCCATCGTAGGCGTCAATGTTTTTGTAATTTTGATTACCGGTACCGTGCTCAGCATGATTGTGGGTCTGGCAACAGGCACCTTCACCGCTGCCAAAATGTTTGCCCATGTGGGCGCCGGCATTTATTCCATGTATGATATCACTGTCATTTCCATCATTGTGGCCTGCATTATTACCTTGGTCAAAGAGCACGGCGGTATCGATTTCGTGTTGAATTTTATCAAGAGTCGTATCAGTGACGAAAAGGGTGGCGAGCTGGGTATCGCAGCGTTGGCCTTGTTGGTAGATGTGTGCACCGCCAATAATACTGTGGCCATCGTCATGGCCGGCCCCATCGCTAAGGACATCAGCACTGATTTCGGTGTCACACCCCGTCGCAGTGCTTCCCTTTTGGATATGTTCAGCTCCATGGGTCAGGGCCTCATTCCCTATGGCGCCCAACTTTTGGCAGCAGCCAGCCTCACCAAGCTCACTCCCTTCGACATTATTCCCTACTGCTTCTATCCCTTGCTCATGGGCTTGAGCGGCTTGGTGTTCATTTTCATCAAAAAGAGAGCTGCATAAGTTAGTTAATTAAAATATGGTGTACGAAAAGCACTACTGACAAATCACGATTCGTCGGTAGTGCTTTTCTTATTCACTCATCATGGCACAAGTTCTCTGTACCTTTACAATTCTACAATCTTAACACAAACTTAATTACAGATTTTTCTTGACAGATTCCTTTTTATAGTATATTCTATTGATAGATAAGAATTATCCATTAAGTGATTGGCTCCATCGTTCTCAACGCCCCGTGCGTTAGAAATATAATTGAAAAGAGGTCAAGGAAATGAGAAGTCAAACTACATTCGATTTACAGTATGCTCATCGTTTTTATGGTTTCAAAGGTGAAGCTCAATATCTTCATGGTCACACCGGCACATTGACCATTGAAGTAGAAGACACCGTAAACGCTGGTGTTAACATGGTATTCCCCTGCAACGAAATCCAAAAAACTGCTTGGGAAGTATTAAAGAATTTTGACCATGCTCTCGTTCTCCGCCAGGACGACCCGCTGCTGCCCGCCATCCTCGACGTATACGAAAAACAAGGCATCAAAAATGGTCATCCCCAAAACACCATGAAGGGTGTAGCCTTCTCCAATGAGCTGTGCACCGCGTATCCTGACTGCCGCATCGTGGTTACCAAAGAAACCATGACTGTTGAAGGCATGATTAAGATGGTTTATGCACTGCTGAAGGACAAACTGAACATTGCTAAGATCACCTTCACCAGCGGTGTGAATGTAGCCTCCGAAGAATACGCAGTGAAAGACACTGTTGCCCGTTGCCCGCTGTGCGGCATTGCTTTGGACAAAAATGGCGTTTGCCCGAAATGCGGCTTTAAAAAAAGATAATCTAGTTTAGCAGTCTTACATGCTCCTATGACAAAACCCCTCTTGGTTCACTGAGAGGGGTTTGTATTTCGCTTGAATATTATCGTAAAGAACAGCATAAATCTTTGTTTTATGCTATACTATTCATAGTGGTTTAGGCTGCTAAAAACTGCGGGGAAAGCATTGGCTGACCCTTAAGGAGGAAGAAAAATGTATAACGTAAAGTCTATGAAGGCTGAAGAGTTTATTGACCACGGTGAAATTATGGACACCTTGGCCTACGCAGAAGCCAACAAAAACAATGCAGAATTATTGGATGCCATCATGGCTAAGGCAGAGCTGCGCAAGGGTCTGAGCCATAGGGAAGCCTCTGTGCTTTTGGCTTGTGAGGACAAGGAGCGCCAAGAAAAGCTGTTTCGCCTAGCGGAGCAAATCAAAAAGGATTTTTATGGCAATCGTATTGTGCTCTTTGCTCCCTTATATCTATCCAATTATTGCATCAACCATTGTGTTTACTGTCCTTATCACGCCACCAATAAGCACATCGGTCGCAAAAAGCTGACCCAAGAAGAGGTGCGCCGAGAGGTTATTGCTCTGCAGGATATGGGTCACAAGCGTTTAGCCTTGGAGGCAGGCGAGGACCCCATCAATAATCCTATTGAGTATATTTTGGATTGCATAAAAACTATCTATAGCATTAAGCACAAAAATGGTGCTATTCGCAGAGTGAATGTAAATATTGCTGCCACTACAGTGGAAAATTATCGCAAGCTGAAGGAAGCAGGCATTGGCACTTATATTCTGTTCCAAGAGACCTATCACAAGGAGAGCTATGAGCAGCTGCATCCGAAAGGACCCAAGCACAATTATGCTTACCACACAGAGGCCATGGATAGAGCCATGGAGGGCGGCATTGACGATGTGGGCTTGGGCGTGCTCTTTGGCTTAGAGCGTTATAAATATGAGCTGGCCGGACTTTTAATGCATGCGGAGCATTTAGAAGCAGTGCACGGCGTTGGCCCTCATACCATTAGTGTTCCGCGCATCAAGCGTGCTGATGATATCGACCCGAGCGTTTTTGACAATGGCATTGATGATGATATTTTTGCTAAGATTATTGCTATTATTCGTATTGCTGTTCCCTATACCGGTATGATTATCAGCACCCGCGAAAGCCAAAAGGTACGTGAAAGAGCTCTCCATCTGGGTATTTCACAGATTAGTGGCGCTTCCCGCACTTCCGTTGGTGGTTATACGGAAGAAGAACGTCCTGAAGATACCCAACAATTTGATGTATCCGATCAACGTACCTTGGATGAAGTTATTAAATGGCTCATGGAGCTGGGCTTCTTGCCCTCCTTCTGCACCGCTTGCTATCGCGAGGGCAGAACCGGCGATAGGTTTATGGAGCTGTGTAAATCGAAGCAGATTCAAAACTGTTGCCATCCCAATGCTTTGATGACCTTGAAGGAATATTTGGTGGACTATGCTTCTGCACCCACCCGCGCTCTTGGAGAAGAATTGATTCAAAAGGAGCTTTTAAACATCACAAAGGCAAAGGTACGCGAGGTGTGCAAACAGCATTTGAGCCACATCGAGCAGGGAGAACGGGACTTCCGCTTCTGATGCGCAATCCAAGCGGACTACACCACTCCCGATAAATTTATTGCATACTCCTCTAAAACAATATGTAAAAAGCTCTCCTTTATGGTGTCGCACAATGTGGCTCTTCATGCACCTTGTTTCAAGGTTATTACAAGCAATGCAAAACCTTTATGCTAATATATGATTTTTTATAATCAATAAGTATAAGTAACTTTAAGTCCCGCTCGGATTAACGCAAGCGCAAAAACAGTAAGTTAAACTTTTTCTTTTTTAAATATATGGCAAATTCCCCGACAATGTGCTACAATTAAAATGGTAAGATAGAAAAATAAGCAGGCTTATCTGCTGCAGGAATTGTGGGGATAGAAATGAGCGATGCGCTGTTCGGTTCTTTAATCATTGACTCCGAGCTGAATATTGTGGGCTTTAATAAGGATATGGAAACACTTTTCCCAAAAATCAACACAGGCGAAAAGTGTTATAAAGTATTGTCCGAAAACGGCAAACCCTGCTCCTGCTGCCCCATTGCTGCAAGAGACGTGCATCACTGCGCCACAATTGACAGATGCTCTTTTTCT
>SFRS01000045.1 GCA_004562175.1 bacterium
ATCAAGAGCCTGCGTCCCGAGGTCAAGGTTTATGGCGTACAGGCAGCAGGCGCAGCCAGCATGTTCAACGCCTTTAGAGATAAAAAATACGAAACCTTGTCTAGCGTTAACACCTTTGCTGACGGCATTGCTGTCAAAACCCCCGGTGAAAATACCTTTGAAATGATTTGCAAATATGTGGACGATATTGTTACTGTAAGCGAGGACGAAATCGCCACTGCTATCCTGAGCTTGATTGAAAAGCAAAAGCTCATTGCTGAGGGTGCCGGTGCAACTCCTGTGGCTGCTGCTATTTTCAACAAGCTGCCGCTCAAGGGCAAGAAGACTGTTTGCCTGGTTTCCGGCGGCAATATCGATGTTAACATCCTTTCCCGCGTCATCACCCGTGGCCAAATCACCACCGGTCGCAAGGCAGACCTTGTGATCGTGCTGGACGACCGTCCGGGACAGCTGCGCCAGGTCAGCGAAATCGTCAGCAACTGCGGTGCCAACGTGGTTGGCGTGCAGCATAACCGCAGCGACGTCAACATGCCCATCACCGGCTGCTATTTGAAGCTGGAGCTGGAGACCCGCGACCAAGCCCAAATCGACGAAATCAAGACCAAGCTGCTGGCAGCAGGCTTTACTCTTTTGAACAACAACGCCGTGCATTATTAAATTTGAGAAGAAAAGAACCGCAATCCATGCACTGGATTGCGGTTTTTCTTTGGGGTAACGAAACGTTACTCAAAACAGATGTTTGTATACTTCCTATGCTCTTTTCCACAGCTTGCCCAAAACCGGGGACAGCAGGGACAGCACTGCTGCTATCAGGAAGAACAGGCACAAGGGACGGGTGTAGAAGATGCTGAAATTGCCATCGCTCATGATCAGGGAGCCCACGAAGTTTTGCTCCGCCATGCCACCCAAGATGATGCCGATGATGATGGCCGACATGGAGAAGCCTAATTTATTGAGGAAATAGCCCAAAAAGCCGCTCACCACCATCAAATATACGTCGTTAAGAGAATTGTTGTAGGAATAGGTACCCACAAAGGTCATCATCACGATGATGGGCAATAAAATATGCACGGGCACGTTGACCACCTTGGTAAAGAGGCGAATCAGGCTGAAGCCCATGATACCCATGATGATATTGGCCAACAAAAGTCCGATGAAGATAGCGTATACGTCCGGCGCTTTTTCCACAAAGAGCAAGGGACCGGGCTGCAGGCCCTGCACCATCAGAGCGCCCATCATAATGGCGGTGGCACCGTCGCCGGGAATACCCAATGTCAGCACGGGAATGAAGGCACCGCCGGACACAGCATTATTGCCCGCTTCGGAGGCGCAAATGCCCTCGGGCTCGCCGTTACCGAAATTGCTGCCATGCTTGGACCAGCGCTTGGCTTGGTCATAGGAGACGAAGGAAGCAATGTCGCCGCCGGTACCGGGCACGCAGCCGATGAAGGTGCCGATGAAGGAGGAGCGCAACAGGGTTACGAAAACCCGCTTGATATCTGCCATGGAGGGCAAAAGTCTATCAATCACCATGTGCTGCTCACTGCGCTCGTTGTGATAATATTCTTCGATGCTGCCCAAAACCTGGGCAAAGGCAAAAACGCCAATCAAGATGGGTATAAAGGAGACGCCACCCAAAAGGTAGGTGGTGTCCAAGGTGAAGCGAATGGTGCCGGTCATGGCATCAATGCCCACAGTGGCCAAGAAAAGTCCGATGAGGCCACCCATGATGCCCTTCACCACGCTGCCGCTGGAAACGCTGGTGATGATACTGAGGCCAAAAATGGCTAAGGCAAAATATTCCGGCTTGGAAAATTGTAGTGCCACCTTGGCCAGCTGGGGTGCCAGCAAAATCAGGCAAATGGTACTGAAAACGCCGCCGAAGGTGCTGGCCAGCGTGGAAAGACCTAAAGCACGGCCGGGCTGGCGCAGCTTGGTGGCCATGGGATAGCCATCCAGTGTGGTGGCCACAGAGGCCGGGGTACCGGGGGTTTTTAACAAAATGGCACTAATACTGCCGCCGTAAATGGCACCGCAGTAAATGCCGAGCAGCATCAGGATGCCGCCAATGCCGTGGAAGGTAAAGGCCAAGGGAAAGAGCAGCGCCAAGCCCATGTTCACGCTGAGGCCCGGCATGCAGCCGAAGGCAATGCCCACCAGCACGCCCATCACTAGTCCCAACAGGTTCAAGGGCACCATGATCATATTTAACGCACTTATGATATCTGCCATTGCTATTCCCTCCTAGGACAAGAAAATGGACTGCGGCATTTTGGTGTGCAGCAGTACGCCGAAAATGAGATAGATAAAGGCCAAGGTCAAAACCGTGGTCAACAAAATACCCTTTTTATCGTGGTAGTCCATGAGCTTCATGGTGGCGATGATGAGCACCGCCGCTGCGGGATAGAAGCCCAGCAGGTTGATGAGCACACAGAACAGCACCACTAATCCCATCATAATATAGACACGTTTGTTGGCTGGGGTGGTGAGGTTTACCTTTTGACCGGACAGGTCAGCACGCTTGGAAAAGGTAAAAATCAGGAGCACCACTGCTGCCACTGTCAGGGCGCAGCCAAGGCTGAAGGGCCAAAAGCCGGGCCCAGGGCCATTTTCGGTGAACTGCATGGGGAAGGCCGCCGAAGCACTCATGATGAGTCCGCCCAGGACCATACCCACTACACCCACAATGTAATTACAAATGGTCATATTATTCATCATCATCAACTCCTGTAGAGTTATAAATCAACCTTGAAATTCATTACCAAAAGCGTTATCGCTCAAAGGTATACCTGTGAAGTGCTACGGTCTGCGAATGCTTGATGCAATGTTCACATAGAGCGCTTAATCCGTCAAGATAAAAACATGCCGTAGCGTGACGAGGCGCTTCGCGAACATGCGAGCCTGTCCATGGCAATCGCAGTTCGATTATTCATCGCAATGCTATCGTGGTCGCATTCTTGCCTCCGCCACTTCCCAGGTATACGCTTTTCGCTTGCGAAGTTTCGATGTAATATCTGAAATTGAGTAATAAGTAAGCAGCAGGTGAGCTGTGATTTTTAGCAAATGAGTGGCTTGGTACAATGGCCTCAAGGGTTCGAAAACGTAAATTATTCTGCGAGACAAATAGTACCCCGCAGAGGCCAATTGGACCCCACGAAATTTGCGTCTAGCCACCAAAAGGACAGCTTCCTGCTTGCATATTGCTAAGTGCGCGGTATTTACAAAATAACGATTTCGAAAAATCACCGCGAGCATGATGCTTGCTTATTACGAATTTCTATTCTTTAGGTCCTACCCTCTTCGCCGCAGCCATAATTGCTAAACGACCATGCTCGAAGGTCAGGCCGCCTTGGAAGAACACGTTATAGGGCTCGCGGCAGGGGCCGTCAGCGCTGAGCTCAATGGATGCTCCCTGTACAAAGGTACCTGCAGCCATGACGATATCATCCTGATAGCCCGGCAAGGGTGCCGGCACCGGCTCCACATGAGCATCCACCGGAGAATTGCTCTGAATCGCAATACAAAAATCGCAAAGGCGTTTTCTGCTCTCCAGCTTAATGGCTTGAATAATATCGTGGCGTGCTTCCTGAGGCAAAGGCTTCACCTCATAGCCCAGCTTTTGGAACACAGCCGCCGCAAAAATCGCCGTCTTCACAGCCTGCAGCACCACATGGGGCGCAAGGAACAGGCCTTGATAAAACTCGCGTTGGGTGTCGCCTAAAGTAGCACCCATCTCGCCGCCGAGGCCCGGCGCTGTCAAGCGATAAGAAGCATTCTCCACCAAATCAGTGCGGCCCACAATATAACCACCGGTAGGAGCAAGGCCACCGCCCAAATTCTTAATCAAAGAGCCGGCCATAATATCCGCGCCCACCTCCGTGGGCTCCTTTTGCTCGATGAACTCGCCGTAGCAGTTGTCCACGTAGGCAATCACATCGGGGTTAGCCTCCTTAGCGGCAGCGATAATGCGGCCAATCTCCTCCACGCTGATGGTCTTGCGCAGGCTGCTATAGCCGCAGGAGCGCTGAATATGCACCATCTTGGTGTTCTTAGTCACAATCTTCTTCACTGCGTCCAAATCCACATGCTCCCCACTCATGGGCAGCTCCTTGTAGCTAATGCCCAGATCCACAAGGCTGCCCTTGGTCTTCACGGGATAGCCGATGATGGATTGCATAGTGTCGTAGGGAGTGCCGGTGAGGCCGATGAGCTCGTCCCCGGGGCGCAAATTTCCCAAAAGTGCTACGGCCAAGGCATGGGTGCCGCTGACAAATTGGGAACGGACTAAAGCTGCCTCCGTCTTAAAAATCTCCGCATAAATCAAATCCAGAGTATCACGGCCCACATCGCTATAGCCATAGCCGGTGGTGGGCTTCAAATAATAATCGCTGACCATGTTATTGCGGAAAGCGGTAATAACCTTTTCGGTGTTCACCAGAGCGGCTGCTTCCAGCTCCGGTGCGTGCTTGGCCACCTCGGCCAAGGCATATGCTTCTATTGCTTGATAATCTATTGTTTCTGTCAAATCATTCACCTTACAAATTATTTTTTGATATATTGCTCAAATTCGGCCACCTGCTCGGCCTCCATGCGCACCTTGAGCAAAGTGCCCTCGGCCAAATATTCCTGCTCCAGCACCGTACCGGCGGCGTGCAAGCGGGACACAGCGGCAGAATTGCTGTAGGGCACCAGGAAGCTTTCCTCCACGGCCTTCAGCTTCAAATTTTCGGCAATCAGCTCCAACAGGCCGTCCAAATTGAGGCCCACCTTGGCGCTGATGCAAATAGCGTTCTCTTCCTTAGCCAAGCGTGCGGGCAAAGCGCTGTCCGCAGGCAGCTTATCAATTTTGTTATAGACCGTGATGATGGTCTTGTCCTTGGCACCAAGCTCGTTCAAAACCTGATACACAGCGTTGCTCTGCTCCTTGTAGAGCTCGTGGCTCACATCAATCACGTGGAGCAGCACATCCGCCTCCACTACCTCCTCCAAGGTGGACTGGAAGGCCGCCACCAGCTGGTGGGGCAGGCGTTGGATAAAGCCAACGGTGTCCGTCAAAATAGCCTGCTGCTTGTGGGGCAAATCCAGCTGCCGAGTGGTGGGGTCAAGGGTCGCAAAAAGCTGATCCTTGGCGTAAATATCGGAATTGGTCAAAGTGTTCAGCAGGGTGGACTTGCCGGCATTTGTATAACCGACCAAGCTCACTGTGGGCACGCTGGCCTTGGCGCGGCCTGCACGGTGCAGGGTGCGCACATTCTTGACCTTGCTGATGCAGTCCTTGATAAAGGCGATGCGGTCGCGGATGCGACGGCGATCAACTTCTAGTTTCGTTTCGCCGGGACCGCGGGTGCCGATGCCGCCGCCCAGGCGGGACAGGGCCAGGCCCTTGCCCATAATGCGGGGCAGAGTGTATTGCAGCTGGGCCAGCTCGACCTGCAGCTTGCCCTCATTGGTACGGGCACGCTGAGCAAAGATGTCGAGAATCAAGGCCGTGCGGTCGAGGACCCGTACGCCCATGGCCTGCTCGATATTGCGCTGCTGGGCCGGAGAGAGCTCGTCATCGAAAATGCACAGGTCCACATTCTCCTGTTGCACATAAAGAGCCAACTCCTGCACCTTGCCCCGGCCGATGAAAAAGGCCGGGTCGGGCTTGGGTCGCTTTTGTAAGAACTTGGCGACCACCTCCGCGCCGGCGGTGTCCGCCAGCTGCTTGAGCTCCTCCAAGGAATCCTCGCAGGTCCAGCCCAAGCTGCTAGCCCCGCCGGCGTATTCCATGCCAACAAGGATGGCACGTTCGGCGCTTTGCGCCAAGCTGGAGGTGCCAGCCTGCTTGTCCAAGATGCGCTCCACCATAGCCACTAGGTTCGGGAAGAAGATGCCCTCGGCCTGCTCTAACGAGGCAGGCCCGTAGCATTCCACAGTGTACTGCTCGTTCTCATCCATGCCCGTGATCATGCCAAAGGTAATGGTGCTTTGGGCAAAATCAGGCGCGGTGACGCCAATGGCCACCATGGCGTCAAAGCGCTTGTTTTTCAAAGCACTGATATCCACGCCGCTCAGGGCAGGATTGCCGTTGGGATGGGTGTGCACGCAGCGCACACCGCTCAAACGGCTGCTGCCCCGGCGGCCATCAATAGCGGGCAGCTCCACGCTCTGGTCATCGCCCACGGCCACGGCCAGAATCTGGCCGCTGCGGCTGATGTAAACGGATACCTCGCGGTTGATAAAGTCCGTCACATCAGCCATGCGAGCGGCCAGCTCCGCAGTGAGCAGCTGCCCGCTTTCAAAGCGGATGTCATAAAATGTTTTCAGTTCGTCTATTACAGAATTACGGATACCCTTCAGGTTACCGTAAATTTCATTCTGCGCCATTGGGGATCCCCCCTTTTCTATAAATCTCCCTCCGTCACCGCTAAAGCGGCGCCACCTCCCTCTAAGAGGGAGGAATAGTTAGCTTGTCCCTTCTTAAAAAGTAGTACCCATAAGCTTTTTGCACTCTTAGTGCCCCCTCCTTGAGGGGGCTGGCAGCGAGCTTGCGAGCTGACTGGGGGAGATATACTTTATGAGGCGTTTTGCTGAGTATCTCGACAACAAAATATATTATATGCTGCTGTTTACTGTGGCGGT
>SFRS01000046.1 GCA_004562175.1 bacterium
GCTGTGATTATTGGCATCAGCAAGGACAGCGTGAAATCCCATCTGAATTTTGCCACCAAGCAGGAGCTGCCCTTCATTTTGCTGTCCGACACCGAGCACACTGTTTTGGAAGCATATGAGGTATGGCAGGAAAAGAAGCTGTATGGCAAGGTAAGCATGGGCGTGGTACGCTCTGTATATGTCATTGATGAGGAAGGCAAAATTGCTGCCGCTTGGACCAAGGTGAAGCCGGAGCAGAGCGCAGTGGATGCACTGGAATTCGTGTGCAGCTGCGGGAAATGAGCGCAGCTTTGCAAGTAAATAGCAACGCAAAGAGCAGGAGCTATCCTTCTGCTCTTTTTTTTGTTGTGCACAAAAACTGCATTATAGTGATAAAAACTTGCCTACTTAAAGCTGTTTATGATATACTAAAAACATGATGATTTGAGCTTTATAAGATGAAATTTTAATTTGCAATTATCATAGGTATAAGAAATGGTTTTAGTGCAATAGATATTGCTTTTTGGGGAAAGGGTAAGTGGTGGATAGAATGCTTCAATTGAAAGGTAAAATACGCTCTTTTTGCATAGCCATCATGGCGTTGGCTATGCTTTTGTGCGCTTCGGTGGTGGGTGCCAGTGGCAAGACGGTGCGCGTGGGCTTTTATGAGTCAGAGTTCAACAAAACCTCGGCCAATGGTCATTTAAGTGGCTATGCCTATGATTTCCAGCAGGATATTAAAAATTACACCGGCTGGAAGTACGAATATGTGCGTGCTGATTGGCCGGAGCTGGTGGAAATGCTCAAGGAGGGCAAAATCGACCTCATGAGCAATGTATCCGTGACCGAAGAGCGTTTGGGAAAAATGCTCTACTCCGCTGTCCCTATGGGTGCGGAAAAATTTTATGTCTATGTGAGTGACAAAAATACCGAAATTACTCCTGAAAATTATCAAGCCTTGCAGGGAAAACGTGTGGGTGTGAACGCTGGCTGTGTGCAGGTGGGGCTCTTCAAGGAGTGGGCCCGTGAGCATAATATACATGTGCAGCTCATAGAGGTGCCCGGCAATATTGCTTTGGATAAGCAAATGGCCAGTGGCGAATTGGATGCTATTGTGGGCGTGGACACCTATCGCTACCATAACTTGGTACCCATAGTCAAGGTAGGGGACTCCAATTATTATTTTGTTGTCAATAAGCAGCGCCCCGATTTGAAGGAAGAGCTGGATGCGGCCATGGCCAAAATATTCTTCCAAAATCGCTATTATGCTGAAGCCATGCACAAAAAATATTTGAATACGCTGGTCAGCGCTAGATTAACTGCAGGAGAGCAGGAATGGGTCAAGCAAAAGGGCACCATTAAGATAGGCTATTTGAAAAATTATTTAGGCTACAGCGGACAAAATGAGCGCAGCGGCAAGCTGGAGGGCTCCTTGGCGACCTTTGTGGATAAGGCTAAGCAAGGCTTTAGAAATGGCCAGGTGAGCTTTCAGCCAGTGGCCTATCCCAGCGTGGACGAGCAGCTGGAGGCTTTGCGCAAGGGTGAAGTGGATTGCATCTTTCCGGTCTATAATTGTCGTTTTCATGCTGAAAAATATGGCTATTTGCTGACCCAAAGCTTGTATAATACCTCTGTGACCGCTTTAGTAACCGGTGATAATTTTTCAGAAACCAACAAGAATGTAGTGGCCGTCAACAAGAATAGGTTGGAAAGAATTATTTATTTAAATAATAATTATCCCAACTGGACCATTAAGAAATACGCATCGGATGAGGAATGCATTGCAGCTTTGCGCAGAGCTGAAGTGGATTGTACTGTTTTTAGTAGCTATGCGATCAATAACATTATTTCTCCACGTAGCTATGGTGAGCTGCAGGCTGTAGCGCTCAACAGCGAAATGGAATTATCCTTGGCTGTGCGCCCGGACAATATTATGCTGTTGTCGGTTTTAAACAGGGCTATTGATTTGGTGCCCAAGGCTGATTTAAATAGCTCCTTGAGTTATTTTTCTACGCCTAACGAGCGCCACGTGTCCTTTAGCGAGTTTATTAAGGATAACCTGTGGGCAGTGTTGGTTACCATATTGCTTGTAACTCTCGCCATTGTGGGCACGGTGCTAGTTTTGCTCAAGCGGGCCAAGGAGGCCGAACGCCAAGCACGCGTTGCTTTGCAAACTGCCGAGCATGCCAACAAAGCCAAGACCACCTTCCTCAACAGCATGTCCCATGATATTCGCACGCCCATGAACGCCATCATCGGCTTCACCTCGCTGGCGGCGGTGCATCTCGATGACAAGCGTTTGCTGGAGAATTATCTGAAGAAGATTATGACCAGCTCCAACCATTTGCTGAGCCTCATCAATGATGTGCTGGATATGAGCCGCATCGAAAGCGGTCGCATTAAAATTGAAGAAAATGAGTGCAATTTGCCCACGGTGATGCACGATTTGCGCAATATTTTGCAGTCCGATGTGAAGGCCAAGCATTTGAACTTCCTGTTCGATACGCTGGACGTGCGGGATGATGATGTCATCTGCGACAAGCTGCGTTTGAGCCAAATCATCTTGAACTGCATGAGCAATGCTATCAAATTCACCAAGCCCGGTGGCACGGTGGGCATCAAGATTGTGCAAAGGGAGTCCACCAAGGAAGGCTGCGCCCTGTACGATTTCATCATCAGTGACACGGGCATCGGCATGAGCGACGAGTTCCAAAAGCATGTTTTTGAGCCCTTCACTCGCGAAGAGACCAGCACTGTCAGCGGCATTCAGGGCACGGGCCTCGGCATGTCCATTACGAAAAATATTGTGGATATGATGGGTGGCAGCATTGCCGTCAAGAGTGTACAGGGACAGGGAACGGAATTCACTATTTCCCTGTGCCTGAAGACCTGCCACAAGCAAAAGAAGATTACCGTCATTCGCTCTCTCAAGGGTATGCGCGCCTTGGTGGCCGACGACAATATGGACAGCTGCGTCAGCGTGTGCCGTCTGCTGGAAAAGATTGGCATGACTGCAGAATGGACTATGTCGGGTACGGAGGCTGTGTATAAGGCTAAATTTGCTCACGAGGATGGCAAATCCTTCAAGGCCTTCATTATTGACTGGTTGATGCCGGATATGAATGGCATTGAGGTGGTGCGTCGCATCCGTGGTGTTATCGGCAACGATACGCCCATCATCATTCTGACGGCCTATGATTGGTCCGAGATTGAGCAGGAGGCTCGCGAGGCCGGTGTAACAGCGTTCTGTGCGAAGCCCTTGTTCCTGTCGGATTTGTACGAGGTGCTCAACAACCATATCGAGGTGGAGCGCAAGGAGACTGAGCTCAAGCCTGCAGCCAAGGAGGATTTCTCCCACGCCCGCATTCTTCTAGTTGAAGACAATGATTTGAATCGTGAAATTGGCCGGGCCATGCTGCAGGGCTTTGATGTGCATGTGGAGGAGGCCGAAAACGGCAAGGTGGCCGTTCAGATGGTGGCCACTTCCCAGCACAATTATTACGATTTAGTCTTGATGGATATCCAAATGCCGGTAATGAATGGCTATGAGGCAGCGCGGGAAATACTGGCCTTGGAGCGCGAGGATGTAAAGAATCTGCCCATTGTGGCGGTCAGCGCCAATGCCTTCAAGGAGGATATGGATAAATCCCTGGAGGCAGGCATGGTGGCCCATTTGTCCAAGCCCTTTACGAAGCAGATGCTGGAGGAGATTTTGCACAAGTATTTGAAGAGGTAGGGGCGAAGCCTTTTTGTGAGCCTTGAGCTTCCTCTTGACAAATAGCATCCTATCCCTTATAATATTCTAGTAAACTGCTGGCATAGCTCAATAGGCAGAGCAACTGATTTGTAATCAGTAGGTTGTGGGTTCGATTCCTATTGCCAGCTCCAATGAAAATTAACCCCCGGAGTTCGCTCCGGGGATATTTTTTTAGGTTGTGGGTGGGGTGCTCACGCGCCGGCCTTTTTTATTTTTGCAAAAATTTAATGACAGAATCTTTTTATATATACCACTTTTCTTTTATGCTGCTTTCATGCTATAATGAAAGTATATATTTGTCTATTTTTCTGTGTAATTTAAGCTTGGAAGGAAACGCTGTTTTGGTGAATAGCTAGCTTTACCGTTTGTGGTACATCTGACTATTTTTCAAAGCAAAGGTGGAAGAAATGGAAAAGAAGAACCTGCAAGGAGAAACAATGCTTTTGCAATATATTAAAGACGTCCTTGCACAACCCCAAAAAGCACACTTAGATATTGCCGCTTTGCCCGAACCCCAGCAGGCCTTGGGCAAGGGACTGCAGAATTTGGCAGCCTGCATGCTGGAGCAGCAGCGTCGCTTGGAGGCCAGCGCCCACACTGACAGCCTCACTGGCGTTGGCAATCGCATGGCCTTTGATTTGCAGGTGCACAAGCTGTGGGAGCATCGCATGCCCTGCACCGTGGCCTTCATCGACATGGATGATTTGAAATATTGCAACGACCACGCAGGTCATAGGGAAGGAGACTACTACATCAAGAGTGTCAGCAGCCTTTTGCAGGGAGTCTGTTTAGAAAACGAGCAGCTTTTCCGCATTGGCGGCGACGAGTTTGTCATTCTTTCACCTTGGGCTACGGAAAAGGATTTGTCCCAAAGATTGGAAGAGGCCCACGACAGCTACGTAGTCAGTATGCAAAGGCGCGTCAGCTACCATTGTGGCTTTAGTTATGGCTGCACTCACATCAATGAAGCAACGTGATGAGCATGCCAAAAAGTACGAGGCAGAGGGTGTTTTTGATGACAATTATGGTCTGGAAACCCGCTTGTTCGATGCCTTGAGCATGACCATGCGCCATCGCTATCTGTATGTGTGCAACATGCGCACCAACATGTCCCGTTGGTCCAAGAGCATTGTCCAGGACTACCTGCCCGGTGAGTATATGTTTGACGCGGGCAATATTTGGCTGCAGTGCATCCATCCCGATGACCGCCAAGCCTATTTGGATGATATCGGCAATGTGTTCAATGGCAAATCCCTGTACCACGATTTGGAATACAGAGCTAAGGACGCCAACGGCAATTATGTTAGATGCACCTGTAACGGTTACCGCCTGAAGGGCGTGGGTGAAGAGCCTGATTTGTTCGTTGGTACTATTCAAAATCACGGCGTCATCGAAAATATTGATCCCGTTACCAGTCTTTATAATGTTTATGAGTTTCTTAATCAGGTGAAGCGTGTGCATCGCCAGCATGTTCCCGTGGATATACTTGTGCTTGGTATTAGCGGCTTCCATTTGATCAACGACACCTATGGCTATACCAATGGCAACAAATTGCTCCTCAATTTGGCACAGCAGCTGCAAAATCTGGCTACCGATGACATCATGCTCTTTCGCCTTAACGGCATGAAGCTGGCCTTTATGCTGCCATGCAGCTCTCGTAGCGCTGTGCGTGAGCTGTACGAAACGGCGCTTTATATCGTAAAAAACGAATTATCTCTGGAAGGAGAACCGATTCGCCTTTATATCGCTGCTTCTGCAGTGCACTATGAGGGCACTGATGAGGATGGTTCCACCCTGCTTTCCGAGCTGGATTATCTCATTGAAATGTCCAAAAGAGAAAAGAATGGCGAGCTGATTTATGTGGATGAGCATCACGAAGACAGCCCTCGTCACCGTCTCGATGTTTTGGGAGCCGTTAAGCGCAGCATCCTCAACAATTGCGAAGGCTTTTATCTGGTTTACCAACCTCAGGTGGACTTTTTAGGGCGTGTTATCGGTGCGGAAGCGCTCTTGCGTTGGCGCAGTATTACCCATGGCGTGGTGCCGCCCAATGAGTTCATTCCCTGGTTAGAAAATGATATCAGCTTTTATGACTTGGGCCTGTGGATTTTGCGCCAAGCCTTGTATGATGGCTTGGGCCTCCTCAAGAACAATCCCGTCTTCACCATCAGCGTGAATATTTCCTATCGTCAGCTGGAACGGGAAAGCTTTTTGGAGGATGTGCTTGATATTTTGGCCGAGACTGGCTTCCCGGCAGAAAATCTAGTACTGGAATTCACGGAGCATTGTCGCACTCTGGAGCCCAACAGACTGCAATACATCGTCAACTTCTTCAACGACCACAAAATTCGCATAGCAGCGGACGATTTTGGCACCGGTTATTCGGCGCTGATGTTGCTTAGAAGTATTCATTTTGATACTATCAAAATTGACCAAAACTTTATCCGCGGCATGTTAAGTCGCAACGCCGACAAAGTCATTGTGAACACCATTATTGATTGTGCGCACAAGCTGGACACCAAGGTTTGCGTGGAGGGCGTGGAAAACGAGGATTTGATGCACATCACCCGTGGCTACGAGGCAGAATATTATCAGGGTTATCTGATTGCCAAACCCTTGGAGCTAGCCGCTTTGAAGGCCTTCGTAGAAGGCAAGGAAATGGCTGGCGAATAAAAAAGAAGCTGGAGACCTAAGCTTTTAGGCTCCAGCTTTTGTTTTGCTTAAATTTGTTTATTTTTCACTCTGTTGAAGAGGATGTGCATCACACCGGCGGCTTCATCAGGGAATTTGATGAGAATGTCATTGCCATCCTGGTGATGGAAGGTGACCAGGTTGATATCATCAAAATCAGCACTCTTAATGTCGTCCACCTTGATGGCAACAGCATTTTTTTGGCTTAAATAAATGATGCGCTTATTGGTGAGCACAAAATGGCCCAGCTCCTGCAGCACTGTAGCCTCTTCCTTGATTTTGGGATGCTCCAGCTTTTCACCCTTAAAGCTTACGGTTTCGTCGATGCTGAATTTACGAGTCAGCTCAAAATAATTGTCCTCACGCTCGATTTCCTTGTTTTGGCACCAGCCGCAGTTCACAGTGGCATAGGCAAATTCGCCCTCATCCAAGGGTAAATCCAGCTCCATGGGTTCCAAATTTTTGTTTTCGGCATCCCACAGATTGCGGTATTTTTGCAGAGCATTGACAATATTATTCTTAAACTCGTAGGGAATATCTAGCTTAGCGCAGTCCTCTCTAAAGCTAGCTTCCTGCTCAGGGCTGTAGCGGGCAGCTTTCACGATATCTTCAAAAAGCATATTAAAGTGCGCTTGGAAAACCTGCTTACGAATGGATAAACCGTCCTCGTAGTCATAGCCAAACAACTCATTAATAGCGTGGATATCCAGCTTTTCCTCATCCTTCAGGATATTGCGGCAACGCTCAAAAAATGCGGCGGTTTTAGCCCCCTTGTCGGCCAGCTTAGCCAAGTGGGGCGGCAGCTCCAGTACCTCAGCCAAATGAGCCAGCTGTGCAAAAAGGGGCTCGTCCTTGGACAGTGCTTCGATGTAAACCACATCCGCAAATTTACGGTAAATACCGCTGCGCTGTTGCAAATTTTCATCATTGAATTTTACGCCCCATTTTTTCAGGGCTGCTTGCACATCGGTGGCAGTAACAGAGTCCATATCCTTGGCATTGGCCAACAGGTTGTTTAGCTCCTTCCAGCCGTTTTCAGCAGGCTTGCTGCCGAACATTTTAGAGAAAAAACCACATTGTTCTAATTCTTGTATTTCGTAAGGCTTCACTTGTCCTAGCTCCTTGCATAATATTTAGAAAGTAATCTAACCTATATTATACTGTAAAATAAGTGTGAAATAAAGGTGTTTTTGCAAAAATAAAAAAGGCCGGCGCGCATGCGCCAGCCTTGGTAAAGCAGGGAAACTAAATTTAGGCAGCTATTTTTTAATCCAAGGGCTCTTGGGTAACCTTCACAAAAACGCTTTGTGTTTGTTGTACGTTGCCAAAGAACACACCCTTATCCACGATGCAATCGCTGGCGTCACGCCCCTCGGACATTTTGATGTACATATCATCCACAACCCTGTTGTTGGTGGGGTCGATGCCAATCCAATGGCCGCGTGCATAAACCTCCAGCCAAGCGTGGGTAGCACCCTCGCCGATCATGAAGCCTGCCACATAGCGGGCGGGAATGCCCAAATGGCGGCACAAGCCCAGCATAATGTGGGTGTAGTCCTGGCAGACGCCGTGGCCTTGGTCCAAGGCCTGTTGGGCCGTGGTTCTGGTGGTGGTGCTTTTGGGCTTATAAATAAAGCGATGATACAGCTCGTCGCTCATGCGCAGCGCCTTCTGCACCGGGTCGCGCTGCTGCTCAGCCAAAGCCAAATAGGGCTCCATACCATGGGTCAGGGTGGTTTGGGGAGTGGGATAATAGAAAATATGATTCAAATCGCCGTGGTCGATGTTTTCGCTGTTGGTAATAGCGATACCGGAGACACAAAAGCTGAAATAATCATGGGGCTCCGTAATGAGACCGAAGCACATGGGATTGCCGAAGGCGTCCCAGCTCTTGGTAATCGAGGTCAGGGGAGTGATGGCACAGGACAGCTTTTTAATGCATTGGGTAGGCGTTTCCTTGGGCAGGCAACGCAAAGCAAAGCTGTGCCGGGTCACATCACCGGTGAAATCAAGCTGCATCTCATAATGGAATTTTAGTTTTCTCAATCATATCAATCCTTAAAAATATTATTAAGGTTCGGCAGAATAGAGCACAGGTTACCGCCCTTTTTAATCGCTTCACTAACAATCACAAAATCATCTTCATTATAAGCGGCACGGCTGCGCTGCAGACGATAAGCCATGCGCTCATAAGCAAGCTCCATTGCCTTCTTATCATAATCCAAGCGAATGTATAAGTCAAGACGTTCTATATATCTGCCGGTTTTCATGATATTGCGGCAGGCGCTGCTTTCTACATAATCATCGATGCAGCCCCAGAAGGCATACAAATCGTCCAAAACCTGCTGTAAACGGAGCAGACAGAAGGATTCCTTCTTGGCGTCCACCATTTCGTACAAAGCCAGCTGGATATAGCTCAGCGCCGTGGAGCTGATCATATCGCGCATAACGCTGGCGTTGTCGCAGGCGCGGGACAAATTACTGTAAACGGAGTTGGGGTCGGTCTCATCAAAAAGATAATTTATGATGAAGACTTCCTTGCTGCCATACACATCGGGAATGTGCAGCTTTTCGCAAATCTTTTTATAAGCATCCGGGTCCTGGTCCAGCATGGTGTCATAGGCATCCATGAAGGTGCGGATGGTGGTGAAGGCACGCTCGCTATAGCGGCCCAGCCAATAAAGATGGTTTGATTTTTCTAACGAGATAATACCCATGTGTCCTTAAAGCCTCCTCCTTGAGATGAGTTAACTACAAACGAATCCGGGTTGCGGGAGAAACGAGTCAGGCCGCTGGGCCAAACCTTGGTGTCGCTGCCGCTGAGCACGAAGGCACGCAAATCGGCCTTGCGCAGCACCTCTTGGCCGTTGTCCATAATGGGCAGGTCGATGAAGTCGATAATTTCCTGGGCAATAAAGCGACGTGGCTCGGCCTTCATCAAATCGATAAAGTTGGCCTTCTGCTTGCTGTCCAGGTCGCGACCGAAGAAGACGCCGTAGCCACCGGCCTCGGAAACGTCCTTGAAGACCAGCTTGTCGAAGTTGGCCAGCGCGTAATCCCTATCCTTTTGATAATACATCAAATAAGTGGGTGCGTTATTGGTAATGGAATCCTCGCCCAGATAATACTTGATCATGGCGGGAACGAAATAATAAATACCCTTGTCATCAGCCACACCGTTGCCCGGGGTGTTGATAATAGCCACGTTGCCGGCGCGGTAAGCGGCCATCAAATTGGGCACGCCGATGAGGGATTCAGGCAGGAAGGTCAGCGGGTCCAAATATTCATCGCTAATACGGCGATAAATAGCGCCAACACGCTGGGGTTTATCCATAGCCCGGTAATATACCTGACTGTTTTCTACATATAAATCAGAGGGCATGGCCAGTACACTGTGGGTCATTTCTGCCAGATAAGCATGCTCAAAGAAGGCAGCGTTATAACGACCCGGAGTCAAAATGACATTGATGCCACCGGTGTTGACACTGTTCATGACACTGCTGAGCATGGTGCCGTAATTGCGGTTGTCCACCACAGCGTTGGAGGCATAGGTTTGGGGGCTGGCAATGCGGCACAGCTTGCGGGCAATCAAAGGATAGCTGGCACCGGAGGGAATGCGCAGATTGTCCTCCAAAATATACCATTTTTTATCCTGAGCCTGTACCAAATCAATGCCGGAAATGTGGGAATAAACCTTACCCGGAGGAGTCACCCCGGCACATTCGGGAAGATAGCCCTTGGAAGAGAAGACAAACTCCTCAGGAATGATTTTGTCCTTGATAATTTTTTGCTCATGGTATATGTCATAAAGAAACATATTCAGGGCGGTGACACGCTGCACTAAGCCCTTTTCCATTTCTGCAAATTCCTCGGCCGTGATGACACGAGGAATGGCATCAAAGGGGAATAGCTGCTCGTGAAAGACATTGTTTTTATAAATGCCGAATTTCACGCCGAAACGGGCCAGCAGCTTGTTAATATTGTCCGTATATTTTATAAGATCCTGCATACGGGTTGCTCCTTTCTTTTTCTCCTCCCTAATAGTAAAAAAGGCAAAGCCACCAACGCGACCTTGCTTTCTGATGTTATTGTAAACTTTATGTGAAGCGGTGTCAACCGAAATATGGTTATTTAAAGGAAAGAAATATTTTTGTGAGTTTTTTGTTTGCAAAGTTACACATTGAGGACAATGCTACTTTCCGAGGTGCCAGACTTGAAGTGATGTGCTATAATATAAATAGAAGAGAAATAGAAGTGGAGTGTTTTGGATGTCTACTTTTAATGAAGAAAACGAAAAAAATACTGCTTGGAAAAGGAATCTCCCCGTGCTTTGGGTGAGTGTTTTTTTGTGCTGCGCCAGTTATACCGCCTGCATTCCCTTTTTGCCGGTGTATATTTACCGGGAGATGGGCGTGCCCCAAGATGAGGTCAATTTTTGGGCCGGTATTTGCTTTGCGGTGACCTTTTTAGGCTGCACGATTATGGCGCCCTACTGGGGTGCCTTGGCGGACCATGTGGGCCAAAGAAAAATGGCCCTGCGGGCTGGCTATGGCCTGGCCATAACCTATTTTCTCACGGGCGTGTGCCAGGATGTGTACCAGCTTATGGGTGTACGTATTTTGTGTGGCGTGGTGGCCGGCTTCGTGCCCGCCTGCATGTCCATGGCCTCCTCCTCCCTGCCGGAAAGCCGGATGGGCTGGGGCATGGGCCTCATGCAGACCTCCATGGCTTCGGGCAGCATCATGGGACCGCTCTTGGGCGGCTATATGGCTAGCTGGTTTGGCATGCGCATGTCCTTTTATGTGGGCAGCATGGCCCTTTTCGCTGGCACTGTAGCCGTGATGCTGGTGGTG
>SFRS01000047.1 GCA_004562175.1 bacterium
CAGTGGTGCTGCTGGTGGGAGCAAGGCCCAAGGGGCATGCTTCCTTAGAAACGCCCACGTCTAAAATTACGTCTGCATTTTTGCCCAGGGTGGAATTGGCATTGCCCACCATGGCGATGATCTTGGCACCGATGCGGCGCAACGAGGGCAAAATATTGAGCACTTCGCCGGTCTCGCCACTGTTGGAGAGGGCGATGACAACGTCAGCGGCGGTGACCATGCCCAAATCGCCGTGAATGCCCTCGGCCGGGTGCAGATAAAAGGACGGGGTGCCGGTGCTGGCCAGAGTGGCGGCCATTTTGCGACCAATGAGACCACTTTTACCCATACCGGTGATAACAGTGCGGCCCTCGCACTCCAAAATCAAGTTCACAGCCGCGGCAAAATTTTCATCTATGCGAGGCACAAGCTCTAAAATGGCCTCTGCTTCCATGCGCAGGACCTCCTGTGCATGCTCCAGCATTGCTTCCATAATCTTTTACCTTTCTTTTTCAAGAGAAATTTTTTGCGTAGAGTTTTTGCGGAGCTTAGCCGCGCACAATCTTGTCGATGGCCAGCACGTCGCTGAGCAGCTTTTTCAAGTTATCCAAGCGCACCATGTTGGGGCCGTCGCTGAGTGCTTCCGCAGGGTTGTCGTGCACCTCTAAGAACAGCGCGTCGATGCCAACGGCAGCGGCAGCGCGGGCCATGTGGGGCACGTATTGGCTTTGGCCGCCACTGGAGGTGCCTTGGCCGCCGGGGATTTGCACGCTGTGGGTGGCATCCATGACTACGGGGTAACCGAGCTCGCGCATAATGGCAAGGCCGCGCATGTCGGTCACTAGGGTGTTGTAGCCAAAGCTGGCGCCACGCTCAGTGAGCATGAGATTATTATTGCCCGCTTCCTCCACCTTTTTGATGACATTCTTCATGTCCCAGGGTGCCAGAAACTGGCCTTTTTTCACATTAATGGTCTTGCCGGTCTTGGCAGCAGCCCACACCAAATCGGTCTGGCGGCACAGGAAGGCCGGGATTTGCAGGATATCCACTACCTCAGCGGCCTTTTCTGCCTGCCAAGGCTCGTGAATATCGGTAACCACGGGCACACCCAAATCCTTCTTGATTTGTGCCAAAAGCTTCAGGCCCTCTTCGATACCGGGGCCACGGAAGGAAGCATAGGAGGAACGATTGGCCTTATCAAAGGAAGCCTTGAATACATAGGGAATACCCAATTCCTCACAAATAGCTTTGGTGCGTTGACCAATGGCCAGGCTACGCTCGTAGCCCTCTAAAACGCAGGGACCTGCCATGAGCAGCAGGGGATGGCCTTGGCCCACTTGGTAATTGCCAACTTTAACAATATGCATAGTAACCTCCTATTTGTTCATCTTGGCAAACAGCTCGTTGACTGCTGCCAAATCCTCGGGGGTGTCAACACCGATGCCCTGGAAATCGCTTTCCAGAACCTTAATTTTATAACCATTTTCTAAAGCGCGCAGCTGCTCCAGGCTTTCGGCTCGCTCCAAGGGGGTGGGAGTCAAAGCAGCGTATTTCAAGAGGAAGCTGCGACGATAAGCATAAATGCCCACATGCTTGTACACCTTGTAGCCCTCCGGCTTGTTGCGAGGATAGGGCATCAGGCTGCGAGAAAAGTACAGTGCGTAGCCATTCAAATCGGTGACAACCTTCACAGCTGCCGGATTATTGTAATCAGCCTCGTCCATAACCACCTTCATCGTGGCCATTTGCAGCTGGTCATCATCGGTGAAGGCGGCTGCCAAACGGTCGATTACCTCCGGCGGAATCATGGGCTCGTCACCCTGCACATTGACGATGACGTCCACATCGGGATAGTTCAAGGCTACCTCGGCCAAGCGGTCGGTGCCGCTGGGATGATCGGGGGAGGTCATCATGGCCTTGCCACCGCAGGCCTCCACAGCCTTTTTCACCAGCTCATTATCAGTTGCCACAACCACCTCATCGGGCAGCTGGGCTTGGCAGGCTCTTTCGTACACACGTTGAATCATGGGCTTGCCACAAATCATGGACAGGGGCTTGCCCGGCAAACGAGTGGATGCATAGCGTGCAGGAATTACACAAAGTACCTTCATTTTTTATCATGCTCCTTCTTAATGGCATTATCAATATATTCCTTGAACTTATCCATGCCCTCGGTGATGCAGATATCCATATTCAGGATATACAGGGGGATCTCACGGGCAGAATAAATAAACTCGGTGGGAATCTTTACTGCGTCCTTGGCAGTGGCGATCATGGCCACAGCCTTGAGGCTACTGGCGCGCTCGTTAATATATTGCATTTCCAGCATACCGTAATCATGATGGTCAGGATAGCGTACAGCCTCTAAAATATTCAGGCCAATGCTGGACAGAGTTTGCTCAAAGGATGACGGGTTGCCGATAGCGGAGAAAACCATCACGTCCTTGCCACGCAGCTCCTCTAAATCCTTGAAGTTTTCGGAAATACCCTTGTACCAATCGGCGATTTCCACAAAGTTTTTCGGATGGTGAATACTTTCGATGACGGGAGCGTCCGCATTGTATTTAGCAATGGTGTGACGCAGCTGCATGCGGCTGAGCTTGCTGCTTTGGTCCGTCTTGGTCAGCAAGAACAAGTCACCACGCTCCAGGTTTTGCAGGGGCTCACGCAGGGTGCCACGGGGCAGCACGCAGCCATTACCAAACATGTTCAGGGTGTCCACCAAAACCACGTCCAAATCGCGCTCTAATTGCCAATGCTGGTAGCCATCGTCCATGATGATGACCTCGGCGTTCATCTTTTCCACAGCATAGCGTCCGGTTACGGCGCGGTTTTTGCCGATGATGACGGGGATACCGGGCAGGGTTTTGGCCATCAAGTAGGCCTCATCACCTGCTTCATAAGCAGTCATGAAAATCTTGTTGCCATCGGAAACAACGCCCAGCTCCTTGCCCCAGTGGGAACGATAGCCACGGTTCAGGATGACCACGCGATAGCCCATGGCCTTCACAATGGTGGCCATTTTTTGGGCCGTCGGAGTTTTGCCGGTGCCGCCAACGGTGATGTTACCGATGGAGATAACACAGCAATTCAGCTTTTCCTTCTTCAAAAGGCCGGATTCATACATGTTCAGCTTACAGCACACGCCGAATTTATAGAGATAGGACATGCCCCGCAGCAGAGCTAGCAGTAGCCAGCCCGTGAAGGGTGTGTCGGGACCATAGGCAATGCGATAAATATACTGGATGACAGCGTCACCATGGCGCAAACGGCCACCGCCCTCGTCGGTAAGATTGCGGGTGTTGATGGGATAAACGGAGTATTCCTTGGCCGGAACAGCCGTCAAATCCAGCAGCTCCTTCAAATAGTGGATACTGCGCACGTCAGCACCACGATTTTCCTTGATAACCTGCAGGGAGGCTGCACCCATTTGGGCACGGCGTTCGTCATTTTTAATAATATCCAGCATTTCGCTGGTCAGCTCGCTTTGGTTATTAACCATTTTGCAGGCCTTGACCTTGCTCAAAAGGGCATAGGAGTCCTTGAAGTTTTGCATGCTGGGACCAACCAAAATAGGCTTAGCATGAGCTGCGGGCTCCAGCACGTTATGGCCACCAGTACCACTAAAGGAGCCGCCCACATAAACTACATCGCCTACGGCGTAAATACGGCCCAGCTCGCCAATGGTGTCGATGATGAGCAGGGGATATTCCTTGCGCTCGCCCTCCTCCTCCTTCATCTTGGAGCGATAGCCAGTCTCATAGCCATAATGGCTGGCCAGCTTAGCAATTTCTTCTGCACGCGCGGTTTTACGGGGAGCGATAATCAAACGAGCATGGGGATATTGGGCGCGCACAGCCTTAAAGGACTCCAGTAAAACCTTTTCCTCGCCGGGGTGGGTAGATCCGGCCACGATGATGGGATAATGGTCCTTCAGGCCCAGCTCATAGCGATATTTAGCCAAATCCTCGGGAGTAACCTCAGCGTAGGTTTGGTCAAATTTAGTATTGCCGGTAACGAAAATTTTGCGTCTATCAGCACCCAAATGGGCAATATAGTCGGCATCAATGCTGGACTGCATGCAGAAGCGAGTCACAGTGTTCAGCATATCGTCCCAAATGCCATACAGGTAACGATAATTCTTAACGGATTTTTCGGAGATACGGCCGTTAACCATCATGACAGGTATGTGGCGTTCGCGAATGGCGCGCAAAAAGTTGGGCCACAGCTCGGTTTCCACGGGCATGAAAACACCGGGATGAATGCGCTTGACTAAGGACTCAGCCACGAAGGGTAAATCCAGCGGGAAATAAATGATGGCATCGGCCTCAGGAATAATTTGCTTAGCCATATTATAACCGCCTACAGTGAAGGCACTGACCAATACGGGACGGTCCGGCATGGACTTGCGAATTTGCTTGACCAAGGGACTGGTGGCTACGATTTCACCCACGGAGGCACCGTGAATCCAAATGCAGTCCTTGCCCATGACCTTGGCTATCTCTTCTTCATCTATGTTGCCAAAAACCTGCTGCTTAAAGCGCAGGCCAAAGCCCTTTTCCGTAAATAAGCGATAGGTATAATAGGGCAGTACAAAGACCACAAGCACTATTAAAATAAGGATATTATACAGAATATACATGAGTTAACCTCTTTTCGCCTTAATGTGTCTCTTTGCTGCGATATTGAATGGTGTAAAGATGAGCGTACAAGCCATCCTGAGCCATGAGTTCATCATGGGTACCCTGCTCTACCAGGCAGCCCTTTTCCAAAACCATAATCTTATCAGCATTTTTTATGGTAGAAAGGCGATGAGCGATAACAAAGGAGGTTCTGCCGACCATGAGGCGGTCCAAGGCCTCCTGTACCACGCGCTCGCTTTCCGTATCCAAAGCAGAGGTTGCCTCATCCAAAATGAGGATTTGGGGATTTTTGAGTATTGCCCGGGCAATAGAAATGCGCTGGCGTTGGCCACCGGAAATATTCATGCCGCGGTCGCCCAGCATGGTTTGATAGCCATTGGGCAGCTCCATAATAAAGTTGTGAGCGTTAGCTGCCTTGGCCGCAGCCTCCACCTCCTCCTTAGTAGCATCCAGACGACCATAAAGAATGTTGTCATACACGCTGCCATTGAAAAGCACGGTCTCCTGGGGCACGATACCCACCTGCTCACGCAGGGAGTTCAACGTCACCTGACGGATATCCTGGCCGTCAATGGTAATGCTGCCCTCGGATACATCATAGAAGCGGGGCAGAAGGCTGGCCACAGTGGATTTGCCGGCACCGGAGGGGCCCACAAAGGCAATCATTTCACCGGGCTTCACATCAAAGCTCACATTATTCAGCACCTGCTCGCCGGGATTGTAGGAGAAGGAAACATTGTTGAAGCGCACATTGCCCTTTACAGTGGGCATGGTTTTGGCTCCCGGCAAAGTTTGCACGGTCTCGGGCAAGTCCAGAATGCCAAAAACACGCTGACCGGCGGCCATGGCCTTTTGGATATTGCCAATGACACGGCTCAAGCGCTTGATGGGGTTGGAAATATTAACAGCATAGGTTAAGAAGGCAACCAAGCTACCAGCAGTAATAGTACCATCAATAACGCTATTGCCACCGTACCAAAGGATAATGGTTACGCCTACCGCAGCCACGAACTCAATGGTCGGGGTCAGCGTAGCGGACAGCTGGGCATATTTCATATTGGCACGGAAGTTTTTGATGTTTTCCTTTTCAAAGCGATTGATTTCGTAGTCCTCACGCACGAAGGATTTGATCACGCGAGCTGAGGAAACGGTTTCCTGCAGCACGGAGGTGATGTCCGCAGCAGCCTCTTGAATGCGGCTACCGGATTTGCGGATACGCTTGCCAAATTGGTCGATGAAAAGCAGCACCACGGGGAAGGTACTGAAGGTTACCAAGAACAAACGCCAATCCAAATAAATCATCATCACAATGGAGGCGATGAGGATAACGCTTTCTGTTACCATTTCCACCACATTTTCGACCATGGCGGACTGCAGGGCGCCAACGTCGTTGGTCACATAGCTCATGATGGTGCCGGTTTTGTTTTTGTCATAAAAATCCAGACTCAAGCGCTGCAGCTTTTCGAACACAGCCTTGCGAATATCGATAATCACACGTTGGCCCACATAGTTCATCAAATAGCTTTGACCATAGAAGGCGATGCCACGGATGATGAAGACTACGATAATGCTGATTACAATGTAATTGAGCATTTCGGTATTCTTTTCCTTGAGCACCTGGTCCACCATATCCTTGATAATCCAAGGCAGATAGGCCGTACCGCCAGCGGCGATAGCGGTGCAGATGGCTGCGCACAGGCCCCGGAAGAGATAGGGCTTAACATATTTTAACGCACGAAAGTATAAATTCATTTTTTCTCCTCAGCTATTCTTAGAATTAGTTGGGCAACTCTCTTTACGGCTCCTGGTTCACCTAGGCGCGCTTTCATGAAGGCTAAATCAGCCTCC
>SFRS01000048.1 GCA_004562175.1 bacterium
CCCAAAAATTCGGCCATTACAAAGCCCACGGCACCCATGATGGGCGGACAGAACTGACCGCCCGTGGAGGCCACTGCCTCCACGGCACCGGCAAACTCCTTCTTGTAGCCTGTTTGCTTCATTAAAGGAATGGTGATGGTGCCAGTGGTAGCTACGTTAGCCACAGCAGAGCCGTTGATCATGCCCATGAGACCGGAGGCTAACACGGCTACCTTCGCCGGTCCACCAGGAGTTTGCCCCACTAGCGTAAGGGAAAAATCGTTGATAAACTTGGAAAAGCCGCTGTATTTCAAATAGGCGCCGAACAGCACAAAAAGGAAGATATAGGTGGCTGAAACACCGATACCAGTGCCCAACACGCCCTGGGTCCCCCAAAATTGCGTAATCAAAACACGTTTCAAGGTGAAGCCATTGTGGCCCAAATAGCCCGGTAAATACTCGCCAAACCAGTTATAAGCCAAGAAAACCAGTGCTAGCACAGCCAAATTCCCGGAAGCGCGCCGCGCTGCCTCGAACACTACTAAAAGCGCTGCCCCGGCAATCACGACCTCATGGGGGTCAATGCGCCCACCCGTCATGGCGATACGCTCATAATTCAAAATCAAATAGCCGAAGCTACCCACGCCCACAAGAATCAACAAAATGTCCCACAGAGGCGGCAGCTTGCGCACCCTTTTTTCCTTTTTGAAGGTCGGAAACAGCAAAAAGGTGAACAAGAGCAGGAAAATGCAGTGCATTGCCCGCAAGTTGATGGCACTAATCACGCCGATGGTGGTGAAATATACCTGAAAGGCAGCCCAAACGCACAGCAAAACTACGATTATTTTGGCTAACGGCCCTTGGTAGGTGCGCATGCGCGCCTCCGATTCCTTTTCCTCCAAGAGCTGCTGGGCCTTTTTGTCCAGCTCTGCTTGCGTAGCCTTGTCTATATTTTTATTACTCATGCATTACTCTCCTTACTACCATGCTACAAAACGGTCACAATATTGTGTACATTATACACCTTTCTTTAACCCTTGACAATAAAAAGCGCTTCAAAAGCAACAAAAATTTACGTTACCAACAACTTCAGTCCAAGCCTTACAGTGCCATTTTTTGTTTTCCCTTAGGCCCTTTTTGCGTGCTTTTTCCCCAAGCAAGTGATATAATAAACAGGATAGTATTAAAATTACTAGCAAAGGAGCGGTAGTATGTTCAAAAAGCTTCAGGGAGTGGATCTCGTTCCCGAATATGTTCATTCTAAAGCCAAGCTGTATCGTCTAGACGCTGACAATCTGTCCAACAAGTATTATATTGTCACCAGCGCCAGCACCCGTCACCTGTTGAATTCACCTGAGGTGGTGGGCTTTGAAAATTATGATCGGATGTGCAATCCCACCAAAACCACCTTGGATTTCTTCAACAAAAAGGGGCTTATTACCTCCGCCAACATCCTGACCATTTTGCGTGGCGGCCTCAACTATCCCTTGGAGGAATGCTGCTACCGTGCCTGCATCCCCGTCAATGATATGAGCTTCCTGTCCTGCGAGCGTGTTTTTGACGGTGAGCTCATTTCCGGTCTTGATATCAAATATAAAAAGCTGAGCATTATCGACGGGGGCACCTTGATCATCGGCGACATCATTGCTACTGGCGACACCTTGGTGAAATGCCTCAAGCACATTGTTAAGGAATATCGCAACGCCGGTGCCCATTTGCGCAACATCATTTTCTTCACCATCGGCGGCAATATGGGCATCACCGTGCTGGAAAACCTCACCGAGGAGCTGCGGGAATATTGGCCCCAATTCGAAGGCTTTTATTGCGTATACCATGAAGGCATCTTCAGCACCTATAAGGAAAAGGGTGTTACCGGCATCAACCTGCCCTTCGTAGACTTTTATTGGAAGGACAGCGTTTTGGCCCCCGAATACAGGGAGCAAACCTTGGCCGATGACGATGCTCTCTTTGAAAAATGCACTATTTATGATGGTGGTGCCCGTCGATACGAAATTCCTGAGCATTATCACGAGGTCATGGAATATTGGGAAAAGCTGGATGAAATGGCGGAGCAAGTCGATTTTGCCGCCTTCACCGACGAAAAATTTGGTTATAAAACACCGCTGAGCTATGAGGAATGGCTGGAAGAAAATCATTATCACAAAATAGACAAGGCCACCACCGAAAGGCTCTACGCCCAAGAGCTTGCGTATCTAGAAGTAAACAAAAAGCGCACGCTCAAGGAAATCACTACTCGTCGTATAGCAGAGTTCAAGGCTGCTGTAGGAAAATACGTGGGTCTCTAATTTTATATTTTTATTTTAAGGGGGATAATTAAAAATGAGCACAAAAGCAAAAGTAGTCGATGCAGATTTTGCCACCTCAGCGGTTCCGGCCGCCAACCGTCGCAGCTTGATGACCATGTTTATGATCATGCTAGGCTTCACCTTCTTCTCCGCCAGCATGTGGGTTGGTCAGCAGCTAGCCAAGGGCTTGGACCTGTCCGGCTTCATTGGCGCCTTGATTTTAGGCGGCATCATCCTAGGTGGCTACACCGGAGCCTTAGGCTTCATCGGTGCTGAAAGCGGCCTCTCCTTGGACCTTTTGGCCCAACGCAGCTTTGGTATCAAGGGCAGCTATTTACCCAGCGCCATGATCAGCTTCACTCAAGCCGGTTGGTTTGGCGTAGGCTTAGCCATGTTCGCCATTCCTGTAGCCAAGGCTTTGTTTGGCGACAGCCAAACCGTTATGTACGCCATGGTCGTGCTGGCAGGTGTTTGCATGACTGCTACTGCTTATTATGGTATTAAAAGTCTCACCGCCATCAGCTATATCGCCGTTCCCTGCGTGGCTATTTTGGGCTCCGCCGCCATGTTTATGGCTATTTCCCAAGGCGAAGGAACCATTGCCGAGCAATTTGCCAAGAGCAGCGGCGATTTGACCATCATCAGCGGTGCTGGCCTTGTAGTTGGCTCCTTTGTTTCCGGCGGCTCCGCCACTCCCAACTTCACCCGTTTCGCCAAGGATGCCAAGACCGGCTTTTGGACCACGGTTGTAGCCTTCTTCATTGGCAACAGCCTCATGTTCTGCTTCGGCGCTGTTTCCTCCATTTTCGTAGGCGGCAACGCCAACGATATTTTCGACGTTATGCTGAAGCTGGGTCTCTTCTGGACCGCAGTACTGGTTTTAGGCCTCAACATTTGGACCACTAACGACAACGCACTCTACTCCACCGGCCTTGGCCTTGCTAATATCACCGGCATGGATAAAAAGAAAATGGTGCTCTTCTCCGGTGCTTTGGGCACAGTTTTGGCCGTATGGCTGTACAATAATTTCTGTCCTTTCTTGGGCATGCTCAACGCCACCTTGCCTCCCATTGGCATTATTATCGTGCTGAGCTATTTCATGCATCGTGAAAAATATCAGCCCGGCGCCAATGTCGAGCTCAAGCAAATCGAATGGGGCTCCGTCATCGGTGTTATCGCCGGTGCCGTGGTAGCCAACATGTTGCCCTTCGGCATTGCCTCTATCAACGGCATGGTTGTGGCCTCCATTTGCTACATCATTGGCGACAAAATGAGCAAATAAAAGCGCAAAGCACACGCAAACTAATCTAACTAACACAAGCAAAAACGCGAGCAGCCCTCCAAAAGCTGCTCGCGTTCTTTTTATGTCTATCTTTATTATTTAATAAAAACAAATTCTGTATCCGTGGAAAGCTCGGGCCTGAAGCTATAGCCATAGGTAGCAAAGGCTTGTACCTCCTCCGGTCTTTGCACATTGTGCTCCGCGCACCAACGCACCATGCTACCCCGAGCCATCTTGGCCTCCGTGGCCTTCACCTTGTAGCCACCCTTTTTATCAGCGCAGCCAAAAATACAGCTCACAAGGCGCACATCCTCGCTCACAAAGGGCTCCACTACCTTGCTATATTCCTTGGATGCCAAGTTCAAAATCACCTTGTCCTCCTTGGTCAAAGCGTCATACAGGCTCCTGCCCCAATATTGATACAAATTCTTTTTGCCGGCCAGCGCCAGCTTGGCCTGCATTTCCAGTCGATAAGGTGCCACCCCGTCGCTAGCTCGCAAGAGGCCATAAAATCCTGACAAAATGCGCACGTTCTGGCACACGTATTCCCAGGCCTCGCTCTCCAAAACGCGGGGTCCCATATGAGTATACTGCAAGCCCACGTAGGCCAATATTGCCGGAGTCAGGTTGCGCTCCAAGTCCATGCTGCGGATGCGAGCGAAATTTTGCTCTGCTAAGGCATCGTTGCAGCCCCACAGCTTTTGCAGCTCAGGCATGGTCATGCTTTGCAGCTTGTCCAAAATCTCCCTCGTTTGTGCCAAAAACTGGGTCTCAGTGCAGTCCATTGCTTCCGTGTCCACCTGCATTTGCTTGGCCGGTGATATTATAATCTTCATGCTCATCCACCTCTCAAGCTCCTTATATCAAAAAAGATACACTACCGCAGAGCCTCCTTCTTTTCAGGCAGCTCCAAGCGGAAGAAGTCGTACAGGGTTTGCGCAGCGGTGCTGTTCATGCCCTCCACCGCTGCCAGCTCCTCCACGCTGGCCGCCTTCATGGCGTCCAGCGTTTTGAAGGCCTTCCACAGCGCCTGCCGGCGCTTGGGACCAATGCCTTCCACGTGATCCAGCACCGAGACGAGATTCCGCTTCCCGCGCAGCTTGCGGTGAAAGGTTATGGCAAAGCGATGGGCCTCGTCACGAATGCGCTGAATCAGATGCAGCGCCGCGCTGTCGCGGTCCAGCAGAATGCTGGTGCTTTGATGCGGAATGAAGATTTCCTCCTCCCGCTTGGCCAAGCCCACCACGGGTAAATCTGCCAGACCCAAGCCCCGAATTACCTCCAAAGCCGAGCTCAGCTGACCCTTACCACCGTCGATAACCACCAGATTAGGCAAATCCTCGTAATCCTTGTAGCGGCGGTATACAACCTCCTGCATGGATTTGAAATCATCCGGCTTGCCCTCGGCGGACACGATTTTATACTTGCGATAATCCTTCTTGCTGATGCTGCCATTGCGAAAAACCACCATAGAAGCCACAGTCTCACTGCCCTGGGTATGGGAAATATCAAAGCAGTCCATACGCTCCAAGGAATGCGCGAGGCCCAAAGCCTGCTGCAGCTCCTCTGCCGCCTGTTCGTCATTTTTCAGGGATAGACTTCCCTTGCGCAAGCGCTCATCCAAGAGCTTTTGGGCATTATCATTAGCCAGCTGCAGCAGCTCTCGCTTCACGCCCCGCTGGGGCTGGATTAGCTCCACCTTGCGCTCCGCCTTCTGGCGCAGCCACAGCTCAATCAGCTGCTGCTCCTCCGCCTCCGGCAGCTGGGGCAGCACGATTTCGCGTGGCACAAAAGTTGCCTCGTTGTAATACTGCTTGAGGAAGGCCGTCAGCACCTCCTGAGGTACCTCGCCTCCGTCCTGCAAGAAGAAATTATCACGCCCGATGAGCTTACCCTTGCGCACAAAGAAAATCTGCAGGCAATTACCCGTCATATCTTGAGCAAAGCCGATTACGTCCATATCACCACAATTATTAGTGACAGCCTTTTGGGACTCGTTGAGCCGCTCCACCGCCTGCAGCTGGTCTCTCAGCCGCGCTGCTTCTTCAAAGGCGTATTCCTCCGCCGCCTCCTGCATGCGCTGCTTCAAATCCCGCTCCAGCTCCGTAGTGCGCCCGTCCAGCACCATGCACACGGACTTAATCATCTTGCCATACTCTTCCTTAGAAACATAGCCTGCGCAGGGCGCCAGACAACGCTTGATATGGTAATTCAGGCAGGGTCTATCCGGGTTCATCTTGCGACAGGTGCGCAGAGGAAACATGGTTTTCAAAAGCTTCATGGTGGCGTACATGGCGCCAGCGTCGGCGTAGGGACCATAATACTTGGCCCCATCACGGCTTAATCTGCGGGTCATGTGCAGGCGCGGGAAATCCTCCTGCATGGTCACCTTGAGATAAGGATAGGTTTTATCGTCCTTGAGGCTAATATTATAGCGAGGACGATACTTTTTGATTAAATTGCACTCTAAAATCAGGGCCTCCACCTCGCTGGAGGTGACGATGGTCTCGATTTCCGCAATTTTGGCCACCATGGCCTTTACCTTGGGGGTGTGGCTGGCTAAATTGCGAAAATAACTGCGCACGCGATTCTTCAGCACCACCGCCTTGCCCACATAAATAACCTTGCCCTCGGCGTCGTGCATCAAATAGACGCCGGGCTTGCCGGGCAGCACGGCCAGCGCATTTTTGATATTGTCGTTGGCTTGGCCTTGGCCAGCTCCTGCTTGATATATTGGCCCGTGTAGGATTTTTTCACCTTGGCTACCTCTTCAGGCGTACCGCAGGCTACCAGCGTGCCGCCCTTGTCGCCGCCCTCAGGCCCCAAATCGATAATATAATCAGCCACCTTAATCACATCCAGATTGTGCTCGATGACGATGACACTGTCGCCGCCCTCTACGAGGCGTTGCAAAACCTCCAGCAGCTTGTGCACATCCGCAATGTGCAGACCCGTAGTGGGCTCGTCCAGGATGTACACCGTTCGACCGGTGCTGCGTCTCGAAAGTTCCGTAGCCAGCTTCACGCGTTGAGCCTCACCGCCAGACAGTGTGGTAGCCGCCTGACCCAAGTGAATATAGCCCAAGCCCACGTCCTGCAAAACCTCCAGCTTGCGGTAAATCCGCGGCAAATTCTTGAAAAACTCGCAGGCCTCACTGACGGTCATATCCAGCACTTCTGCAATATTCTTGCCCTTGTAATGCACCTCCAAGGTATCGCGATTGTAGCGAGCGCCGTGGCACACCTCGCAGGGTACATATACATCGGGCAGAAAGTTCATTTCAATCTTATTCATACCATCGCCCTTGCAGGCCTCGCAGCGACCGCCCTTCACATTAAAGCTGAAGCGGCCGGATTTATAGCCACGCATTTTGGCCTCGTTGGTCTGGCTAAAGAGCTCGCGAATGAAGTCAAAAACACCAGTATAAGTAGCAGGATTGGAGCGAGGAGTGCGCCCGATGGGGGATTGGTCGATGTTGATGACCTTGTCCACCAGCTCCAAGCCCTCAATGGTGTCGTGCTCCGCCGGGCGCAGGCGTGCACCGTTCAATTTGGAACCAAGGGTATTATATAAAATGTCATTAATCAGGGTGGATTTACCGCTGCCACTGACGCCAGTAACCACGGTGAAAACGCCCAAAGGTATACTTACATCGATGTTTTTCAGATTATTGGCCCGCGCGCCCTTAATGGTCAAATAGCGACCGTCCAGAGAACGGCGCTGTTTCGGCACAGGGATGAATTTGCGCCCGCTGAGGTAGGTGCCGGTGACGGAGTTTTCCACCTGCTTAATCTCCTCCACAGTACCCTGGGCCACCACCTCACCGCCATGCTCACCGGCACCGGGACCGATGTCAATGATTTGGTCCGCTGCGTACATGGTTTCCTCGTCGTGCTCAACGACGAGGAGGGTATTACCCAAATCACGCAAATGCTTGAGTGTTTCCAAGAGCTTGCTGTTATCCCGTTGGTGCAGGCCGATGCTGGGCTCATCCAAAATGTAGAGCACACCGGTAAGACCACTGCCTATTTGGGTAGCAAGGCGGATGCGCTGGGCTTCGCCGCCGGACAAGGTCCCGGCGCTGCGGTCCAGCGTCAAATAATCGAGCCCCACATCATTTAAGAATTGTAAGCGGGCTGTGATTTCCTTCAGCACCTGGCGGGCAATGATTTGCTGGCGCTCGGTTAATTGTAAGGTGGCAAAAAACTGCAGGCAATCCCGCACGGTTAGTGCGGTGACCTGGCAGATGTTTTTGCCGCCGATAAGAATGGACAGCACCTCCGGCTTGAGCCGGCTGCCGTGGCAGACGGGGCAGGGAGTGCTGGTCATGAACTCCTCGTACTCTTGGCGCATAGCATCGCTAAAGGCTTCCCGATGACGACGCTTTAAAATGTTAATGACGCCCTCGTATTCCTTGTCGTACAGCTTGGTTTCACCCTGCAAATTCTCGTACCAGAAGCTGAATTTACGCTCTCCGGCGCCATTCCACACGATGTCCTGCACTTCAGAGCTCAAATCGTTCCAACAGTTGTCCAAGCTGTAGCCATAGGAGGCAAGCACCACGGCCAGCTGGCGGAAGAAATAGGAGTTGGGGTTATTGCTAAAGGCCTGCAAGGCTCTATCTGCAAAGCTTTTGGAGGGGTCCGGCATAATCAGAGCCATGTCGAACTCCATGTTCATGCCTAGGCCCGTGCAGGCGGGACAAGCACCGTAGGGATTATTAAAGGAGAACAAACGCGGTTCAATAGCGGGCAAGCTGATGCCACAATCGTTGCAGGCGAAGTGCTCGCTAAAAAGCATAATTTCCTGCTGCTCCCCTAACACTGCTACCTCCGCAAAGCCGTCGGCTAGCTTCAATGCTGTTTCCACGGAGTCGGTCAGGCGTTGGTGAATATTATCACGCACAGCCAGACGGTCGATGACGACGCTCAGGCTGTGCTTTTTATTCTTCTCTAAGGTTATTTCTTCGTCCAGAGTGCGTACTTCGCCGTCCACGAAGATGCGCACATAGCCGGCCCGCCGCATATCGTCCAGCACCTTTTGGTGCTCGCCCTTACGGCCTCGCACCAAGGGTGCCATGACCATAAAGCGTGTGCCGGCGGGCAGCTCCATGACCCTGTCCACTATTTGCTGTACACTTTGCTGCTCGATGAGCTTGCCGCACTGCGGGCAGTGCGGCTCGCCTACTCGCGCAAAGAGTAAACGCAAATAGTCGTAAATCTCCGTCACGGTGCCCACAGTGGAGCGCGGGTTGCGACTGGTGGTCTTCTGGTCGATGGAGATGGCTGGACTAAGGCCCTCGATGTAATCCACCTCGGGCTTGTCCATCTGGCCCAGGAATTGCCGTGCATAGGCGGACAGACTCTCCACGTAGCGGCGCTGGCCCTCGGCGTAGATGGTGTCGAAGGCGAGGCTGGATTTGCCGCTGCCGCTGAGGCCTGTAATGACCACCAATTTATTGCGCGGAATTTCCACCGTTATATCCTTTAAATTGTGTTGGCGTGCGCCTTTAACAATTAGTTTCTCTTGCATAAATTATATTCTCTCTTCCTAAATCTTTCATTGCGTGCGTGAGAAAGTACCAGATACGAGCAAAATTGAGGAGTCGTACTAGAGGTACGTCGACGAAATTTTGTGAAGTAGATGGTGCTTTATCGCGCGCGCTTTTTAGGCTCCAACTTCTGTCCTAACTGCCCCTTTACAATAATCAGCTGGTCACGCAGCTCGGCCGCAGTCTCGAAATCCAGTGCCTTGGCCGCCTCCTGCATGCGCCGCTCCAGCTCCCGTGCCAAGGTGGTGAGCTCCTTCTTAGAGCGGGCCTTTTTGCCCTTGGCGCCGTATTCGCCGTGCTCGTCGCTTTCGGCCACTTTCGTAAGCTTAATGAGCTGGCGTTGCTCCTTATAAATAGTCTTCGGCGTAATCTTGTGAGCCTTGTTATAGGCCTCTTGCTTCTCGCGACGGCGATTAGTCTCATCGATGGCCCGCTGCATACTATCCGTAATGCGGTCCGCGTACATGATGACGCGCCCGTGGGCATTACGAGCTGCGCGACCGATGGTCTGGATCATGGCGGTATCACTGCGCAAAAAGCCTTCCTTGTCCGCATCCAGAATGGCAATCAGCGACACCTCCGGCAAATCCAGACCCTCGCGCAGCAGGTTGATGCCTACTAAAACATCAAATTTACCAGCACGCAAGCTGTCAATAATCTCCGCTCTTTCGATGGTAGCGATTTCCGAATGCAAATAGCGCACCCTCACGCCTGCTTGTTTCAAGTATTCCGTTAAATCCTCAGCCATGCGCTTGGTCAAGGTAGTGACTAAAACGCGCTCATTGGCCGCAGCCACCTTATTGATTTCGCTGAGTAAATCATCGATTTGGCCCTTAATGGGGCGAATTTCAATCTGCGGGTCTAAGAGTCCCGTGGGGCGAATAATCTGCTCCACCACCTGCTGGGCCTGCTCCATTTCGTAGGGTGCAGGGGTTGCGGAAACGTAAATGGCTTGATTAATCTGCTCTTGGAATTCATCAAAGGTCAGGGGACGGTTGTCATAGGCCGAGGGCAGACGGAAGCCATGCTCCACCAGCATCTCCTTGCGGGAGCGGTCCCCGGCGTACATGGCTCTGATTTGGGGCAGAGTCACGTGGGATTCGTCGATGACTAGCAAAAAGTCCTTGGGGAAATAGTTGACCAAGGTAAAGGGCGGCTCCCCGGGCTTGCGTCCCGCCAAATGCCGGGAATAATTTTCGATGCCGGAGCAATAGCCCATTTCGTTCATCATTTCCAAATCATAATTAGTGCGCTGCTCCAGACGCTGGGCCTCCAGCACCTTAAAATTATGGTTCAAAAACTCCAAGCGCTCTGCCAGCTCCACTCGAATATCGGCCATGGCCCTTTCCAGATTTTCACGACTGGTAACATAGTGGGACGCCGGGAAAATAGCCACATGGTTGCGCTGAGCCAGCACCTCGCCTGTGAGCACATCGAATTCCAAAATGCGATCAACCTCGTCGTCAAACATTTCGATGCGCACGGCCTTTTCGCCGTAGGCCGCGGGAATAACCTCGATGACATCGCCGCGCACGCGGAATGTGCCACGCTTGAAGTCGATATCATTGCGATCGTACTGGATTTCCACCAGCTTGTGCAAAATCTTTTGCCTATCGATAATTTGCCCCAAACGCAGGGACAGCACCATATCGTAGTACTCCTGGGGCGCGCCCAAGCCATAAATACAGCTCACGCTGGCCACGATGATGACGTCCTTGCGCTCGAACAGGGCGCTGGTGGCCGAGTGGCGCAGCTTATCGATTTCATCGTTAATAGAAGCATCCTTCTCAATATAGGTGTCGGACTGAGGAATATAGGCCTCGGGCTGGTAGTAGTCGTAATAAGACACAAAATATTCCACCGCGTTGTCCGGAAAGAAGGCCTTCAGCTCGCTGGCCAACTGGGCCGCCAAGGTTTTGTTGTGAGCAATCACTAGCGTGGGCTTGCGCACCTTGTTGATGACCTGGGCAATAGTGTAGGTTTTGCCCGTACCCGTAGCGCCAAGCAGCACCTGAGTTCGCAGACCTTGTTCCACGCCTGCTGCTAATTTTTCTATGGCCTGGGGCTGGTCCCCCGCCGGCTCAAAGGGAGCCTTGATTTGAAAATCCATTTTTTCACCTACTTGTCCACTAAACGCTCACTAAAAAGAGCCGTAATCTATTCTACGCACAGCGACAAAATTACTGCCGCCTTTCCATAAAGTTCCAAGTCTATTATATGAAATTGGTCGCCTAAGGTCAAGTGATTAAAGAGAACATTTGTCCTTCTTTTAAAATATACGGACAATATAAAAAGCGCAGCAGTCTGCTGACTACTACGCTGTTATAAGCTTCTGCAAGGGTTCTTGGTTACGAACGCCAAGCGCAACTAAGGCTTGCTTACGAAGGTAAGTGCTTAGCGATTATTAATATTTTCCGGGTACATATCGTGCATAAAGAGGCGCTTTTTCGCCACTGCCTCCCATTCGGTGCCCAACTTGCCATGGTTGGCATAGGGGTCAATGGACAGGCCTCCGCGGGGCAGGAATTTTCCCCAGACCTCGATGTATTTGGGGTCCAGCAGCTTAATCAAATCCTTCATGATAATGTTCACGCAATCCTCATGGAAATCGCCATGATTGCGGAAGCTAAAGAGATACAGCTTCAAGGATTTGCTTTCCACCAGGCGCTCATCGGGAACGTAGGAAATATAAATGGTGGCGAAATCAGGCTGGCCCGTCATAGGGCACAGGCTGGTGAATTCGGGACAATTGAATTTGACAAAATAATCGTTATCGGGGTGCTTGTTGGGGAAGCTTTCCAGCACCTCCGGAGCATAATCACTTTTATAGGCAGTTTTGTGGCCTAAGAGGCTCACGCCCTGCAGCTCTTCCTTGCTTCTACCACTGGTCATTATTTATTACCTCCTTCAAGAGCAAAAAAACGGCCTGCGCCCACGCGCTCAAGGGCAGATACCAGCATGTAGCTGGCGATGCCGCTGATGCATTGGCCCACCAAAAGGCTGGAGGCCAAAAGCCAGTAGGGCAGATTTAGAATCGGTGCCAACCACAGGGGCACGGCGAGGCCCGGTACGAAGGTTACGGCCAGCCATACGATCCAGTTGCCGCAGCCATAACGCTTGGCGAGCACGATGAGGCCCGAGGTAGCAATACCCACCAGGCCGCCGCCGATGATATCGGGCAAGCCCAAGCCACCCATAACGGTGTTGCTAATCACATTGGCGAGACCAAAGGGTACGACTAAAAAGGGAAATAATGCGCTCAAGCCATATAAAGCGGTGGCAATGCGGATTTGGTACTGACCAAAGGCAAAGGTTTGGGTGCACATCATGACCACGATATAGAGTGCAATGCACAAAGCAGAAAA